>JAWOCV010000299.1:0-4702 GCA_046483585.1 Marinilabilia sp. | reverse complement strand
GGGTTCATTCCGGAAGATCTCTTCGGCAAAGATTACCGAAACCATTGTCGGATTTTCACTGAAAACTTTAAATATCATGCCGAAAAAGGTCTCAATCTGTTCGCGGGGTTTCATTCTTCCCCTTTCACCGGAATTGGCATGGTAATGCCCCACCCTTTGCCTGAATCCGTCGAGAATGGTACTTAAAATCTCCACTTTGCTTTCAAAATGACGATAAATAGCAGGTTCGGAAATCCCAATCTCCTTCGAAAGGTTTTTGATGGTGAACCCTTGTATCCCAAACCGGTCAATCAGTCCGATGGATGCTTCAATAATTTGCTGTTGCCGCTCTGAAAGCTCCATAACAATGTTTGTTAGTATTCACTCACAAAGTACTGACATTTTTCCCAACAATGCAAATAATTTTTGAAAAAAATGATCATTTCACCCAGGCACCGGGTGTAGTTCCGAACTCGGACTTAAAGCATTTTCTAAAATGCGCCACACTCTGGAAACCGACATATTCAGAAATCTGTGAAATAGGAGTATTCCCTTGTTTCAGAATTGCGGCCGCTTTTCGAAGTCTTATTTTGCGTATATAATCGGCGGCCGACATCCCGGTAAGATCGCTGAATTTCCGGTAAAAAGATGACCGGCTCATGAACATCAGGTTACTCAGCTTCTCAACATTGAACCGGGGATCGGTGTATTGTTCATTGATGATCCGGTCTACTTCAGAAATAAATGCTTTGTCGGTATCTGAGAGAGCACCATCGAACGAAGGGTTGCCGGCCCGCTCTTCAAAATGCCGTTTCAGTTTTTCCCGGTTTTCAAGAAGTGCCTTCAACCTGGCCAGTAGCACTCTCGTGTTAAAAGGTTTCTCAATATAATCGTCCACCCCTTGTTCAAATCCTTCCACATGGGTTTCTGTATCAACTTTGGCCGTTAGTAAAATAAAGGGGACATGAGAGGTCTGGATGTCAGCTTTGACATGCTTGCAGAATTCAATTCCATCCATCACAGGCATCATAATATCGGAAATAATAACATCAGGTTTAAAATCCTGCATAAAATTAAGAGCTTCACGCCCGTTCGTAGCCGTTTGTACTTTGAAATACACTTCAAGCGTCATTTTCAGAAAATGCGAAAGATCCGTATTGTCCTCAACTACCAGTATTCTCTGCCCTATGAATCCGGCAAGGGAAGGCAGATCAGAATCACCGGGAGTTTCTATTTGATCCTTAATTTCATAAGAGCCCTCCGGCAAAGGGTTCCCGGCATCGGGATCACCTAATTCAGTTTCCTGAAAATGATGTTTCCCAAGGGGAAATGTAAGTTTAAATTTGGATCCCTGGCCTCTCCCGCTTTCCGAAATGACGGTACCTTTCTGAATTTCGGTGAAACCTTTCACAATGGAAAGTCCGATGCCATCTCCGGGAGCAAGGTTTTTCCCGTTTCCTGAGCGGTAAAAACGGTCGAAAATGTGCTCCAGCTTTCCTGGCGGAACACCGATCCCTTCATCTTCGATCTCAATCTCAACATGATCTTCCTTCCCTGAAACAGATACAAATACAGATTTTCCAGCCGGTGTATACTTAATGGCATTGGCCAGCAAATTATACAGGATCTTTTCCATCTTGTCTTTATCCAGCCACACATAAAGCTCACCGGAAGATGTATGCAAAACCAGATCAATCTCTTTTTGCCGGGCCAGTGCACGGAAAGCATCAACGATTACAGAAGTAAAAGCCACAAGATCAAATCTGGATACCGTCAATTTCAATTGATCCTGATCAAGTTTACGAAGATCGATCAATTGGTTGATAAGCCTAAGGAGTCGTAAAGCATTGTCCCGTATAGCTTTCACTGCAACCGCTCTGTTGTTCTCCAGATGGTCGAGATGAGCCAGGATCAGTGTAAGGGGAGTTCTGAAATCGTGAGAAACATTGGTAAAAAAGCGAAGTTTTGACTGATCGGCCCGATGTAATTGTTCCGACATCCCGACAATTTTCCTGTTCTGGTTTTTCAGTTCCCGCGTCTGTTCTTCCACCCGGGTTTTCAGCAGCAGATTCCTTTTCCGTATCTGCCTCGATCTTATCTGATAACCGGCAAATACGACTCCTGTGAGGAACAGCAACAACAACAACTTAAACCAGGTGGTTTGCCAGAATGGCGGAACTACAGTAATATCGAGCTCTGCCACAGGTCCGAATTCCTGTTGAAATGGAGCGGCCTGAACCATGAAAGTATATTCACCCGGCGGAACTGCTGCATAAGAAGCCCGTCTCGTGGACCCTTCAGAATAAATCCATTCGTCCTGGAGACCTGTCAAACGGTACCGGTAACGATTGTGGTTGGGATAATCGAAAGGATAGGCATTGAAATCTATTGAAAATGAATTCTGATGATGTTTTAATCTCAGTTCTCCTGCCTCGTTGAGAGGCCGGTCAAATAAAACGCTCCCCCCCACAGAATCTCCGGGATACACAGGTTGATTAAAAAGACGAAATTCTTCCAGGGAGACATCTACATCAAACTCTTCCATGCGTATGTCATCGGGATGGAAACCCACAATACCGGTATATCCGCCATAATAGATATTTCCTGCATCATCCACGAAGTGGGCATCATCCATGAAAAAATCATTGGCCAGGTATGTTTTGAACCGCTCTCTTTCAGGGCTGAAACGGCTGATGCCCCTGTTGGTACTCATCCAAAGATGCCCCTCACCATCCTGATAAAGACTGTAGACAATGTTATTGGAAAGTCCGTCCTCTTCAAAATACTTGTTTACAATGCTGTCGCCTGATATGCTAAACAAATTTAACCCGGAATTGGTCCCAATCCAAAGACTGTCGCCGTCGGCCAGCATACAATAGGCTTTATTGTCCGAAAGTCCATAATTTTCTTTACGGATATGCTGAAACTTCCCGTTCGCATCGGTTCTCCACAACCCGTTTTCATCTTTGGCCAGCCACAAATGACCGTACCGGTCACGAACAAAATCACGCACGGTTCCGGGCCCAAAGTCCTGTGTTTCTTCTTCTAAAGAGAGAACATCCAACACCCCCGTTTCAAGATCCAGAAAACCAAGACGCAATCGAGCCGTAAACGTTACAGTGCCGGGTTCCAACTCCTTGACAGAATAACAACGGTAAGGCCAATCCCATGAAAACCGGGCATCAACGGCTTCGAGCCTGTCTCTGGAAGGATTGTAGATGCACAGCTGGTCAGATTCTCCGATCCATATGTTACCATCGCTGTCTTCATAAATGGTTCTGACATTATTGATGGCTTCCTGCTCTCCTTCATCCGTATAGAAATTCCTGAAATACCTGTGTTTTCCGGAAGAAGTAATAATTGCTACACCCTGACGGTCGAATCCAAGCCAGATATCACCTTCACGGGTTCTACAAATGGCCCTGACAGGATCGGCATCCGGACTGATCAATGCCTGTGGACTCCATGAATAATGGGAAAATAGATTCTTCTCATAATTGAAATGATTGAGCCCGTTCTTGAGCGTACCGATCCAAAGATTTCCAATCTCATCAAACTGCAGGTCTGTGACATGATGACCCTTAAAAGAGTAATCGTTTTCGGGATCATACGTAAATTGTTCGGCTTCATACTTCCCTTCATTCTGAGTGATCCGCATCAACAAATCATCCCCTCCGATCCAGAAAGTTGACCCACGTACAGCAAAGCTGTTAATATTCTCCGGAACAATACTGGAAAATCCTGCTTCTCCAAATGACACGATCCTTTCCTCCTCTTCAAACCCGGCACTAAACTGACTGATGCCACTGCCGGTTACAGCAAACCACTTGTCTCCGGAATATTCCAGATGGTAACAAGCAACATTAATGGAATCCAGGGAAGTGTGAAAAGAAGATTGATTTTTGAGATCATTAAAAGCATAACGCCGGATCCCAAAACCACCGTAAATTAAAACATTCTCATCATGTACGGCAATACCAGAAATAGTCCCCTCCGCCTCAAAAACAGAGCAAGTTTCCTGATGAACATTCAGGATCCCCACTTGAACATCATCGCTGAATAAAAGCAGGGAATCATTGGCCTGGACCAGATTTTCGGAAGGTGAGACCCCCGCCTTTTGAAAAACAGAATCTTCAATCTGCCTGAAACTTTTGGCATCCGCATCATATTGATTCAAAACCCCGCCCCGGGCAGTGATCCAGACATCTCCGTCCAGCCCTTTTCCCATGGCAGTAATGTGATTACCGGCAATTTGCCCCTTATCACCTGCCTCAGGCTTGAAAACTTCAAAATCATATCCATTGTACCGGTTGAGGCCATCCAGAGTTCCCGCCCAGACATTTCCCTGATCATCAATGACGAGCCCGTTGATATTATTCTGCGACAAACCATTGGAAATATCAAAACGATCAAAACGGGGTTCCTGCCCGTTCATTTTCGTTGTCAGCAAACAACAAAACATTATAATGAGGAGAAAAAAATATCGCATTTAATCCAATTTTACAGTACCCCATCCGGGCGATTTCGATTGATTGTCCTGCCCTGAACAACCCAAAAATAAATGTTTTCCGATATCTGCATCAAAATCATCCTCTTTTGACACAAAATCATCCTGAAATGTTGTTTTTAATTCTTAAAATTGTAGTTACAAAAGTAAAACCAAAAACATTCAACCATGCAAAAAAGTCTTTTCTTTTTATCGTTTATGCTTTTATTGTCTTCA
>JAWOCV010000261.1:0-7396 GCA_046483585.1 Marinilabilia sp. | reverse complement strand
GGTCTCTGTCCGTAATCCGGCTCCTGCGTCTTGATCACCGCATAGTACAAAAGACCATCAATTTCTTTATACTCAATAATTTCAAACCCACAACTCACGATCCGGCCCAGGGTTTCGCCCATCGTAAGAAACCGATACCGCCCCCTGGTCAAAAAGAAGTACAACTTCTGGATATAACGAATCTTTGGCATTACCCGGTGGAAGAGAAAAACAAAAAGCCAGTAGATGCCAAACAGGAACGGAACCCTGATCCGTGTCTTCAGACGCTCTTTTAAAATCTTCACCGGCTCCACACATCCGATGTATATTCCTGCATCAGGCATGGAACGATTGATCTCTATCAGAAACTTATTGATGTAACGGACATCATTCAACTGCTGAAGATTGACAATAGAACGGGTCCTCTCCCGCACTTCCCTCCGAACATCTTCAGGGCTATTGGTATTTATAATACTTACATTATGGCGTTCCGGCACCAAATGATGAATCAGAAATTCATATACACCAATGCCGATGTTCTGTAATATAACCTCCTTTTTCTTGTCGACTCGCGGCCGGACGAAAGGAGGACTTACCTCAATAACTTTACTGGGGTATACCTCAGTGGTTACCTGGTTAAAAAAATCCTGTAAATTCATGGCCCTTGATAGTGTTTATTCGTTTACTTCATACGTAGATAATTCCTTTATTTTTAAATCAATATACAAACACCCATAATTCATGTCCACTTCTATTACATGAACAAATAATATATATGGCACATTTTTTCGGACAATTTCATCCTTTTACATCTTATTAATTGCCCTTTCCTAAACATTTATCTTCAATCCATCAACTTTTGCAGAAAAAGTATCGCTTTTGAGGAAACCGACAAAAACGTTGACCAATGGATCTCAGAGAGTTCCCTTTACTTTTTTGCCGGTGGAACTCACTTCCATCGTCGTTTTAAATATCACCTCCGAAGGAATTTTAAAAGAGGCAAGTTTGCGGGAACAAGCTTCCCTGATGTCATCTTCAACGAGGCTGACTTCTCCTGTCTTAACCACAATGGCCCGCAGAGCTTCACCAAGTACCGGATGGTCATAACCTTCAACGGTACAATCGACAACACCGGGAATGGCAACCACGACTTCTTCGATCTCCCGGGGACTGACGCGTTTTCCTCCCACTTTGATCATCTCCTTTTTCCTTGCGCTGAGGTAAATAAAACCATCCTCATCTACAATCCCCACATCACCTGTATGCAGCCATCCATTCCGCAATGTTTCGCTGGTGGCTTCTTCATCTCCAAAATAACCTTTCATTATATTCTTGCCACGGGCTATGATCTCACCGGGTTGCCCTGCTTTCACATCATTTCCGCTCTCATCCACAACCTTCAGATCCACACCGGGTATACCTTTCCCTATGGACCCCAGTTTTTCATGCAACAACTCCGGCGGCAAAAATGACAAGCGGGCTGTAGCTTCTGTCTGTCCGTACATCACAAAAAATCGGACATCAGGCATGATCTCAATAAATTCAGAAATAAACGATTTATGAAGCTTTCCCCCTGCCTGAGTCACATACCGGAGGAAAGGAAAATATCCGGTCCGGAATGAATCTGATTTTCTCAACAACACCTGAAAATGACTGGGCACTCCGGCAAAACCGGTACACTGATAATGCTGAAGATCTTTCAACACTCCACCCAGAAACATAAAACTGTTGTTGAGTACCAGGGTTCCACCAACTCTCATGTGGGTATGAAGAAGTGAAAGTCCGTAACAATAGAAGAAAGGGAGGACCACCAACATCACATCATCCCCATCGAGACGCAAATAATCCAAAATGGATTGCGTATTGGAGATGAGATTTCCATGAGTGATCATCACCCCCTTGGGGACCGAAGTAGAGCCCGAAGTAAAGATAATCTGGGCCAGATGATCCTCATCCAGATCGGGACCGGGAATATAATATGAATGGCCATTGACAGAGACCAATGCTTCGTATTCTTTCTCATTCGTAAAAACCAACGATTCATAGAAATCACGGGAAACATGATCATCGGACTTTGTCCCTTTATCCTGAAAAATGCGATTGCCCACAGAACTATGCAGGAAAACGTGAGCAACCTGTGTTTTTTCCACCACATAGCTGAAGTTATCAGGTTCAATAGCCGGATTGAGCGGAACACAAACGCATCCCGACTTCATCACGGCCAAATAAACCGTTACAAAAAAGCTATTGTTAGGAGAAATCAACACAATGACAGAACCTTTGGAATAATGCTGATCCAGGTAGGCCGAAAGTTTTGATACACTTAAGGCCATACCTCGATAGCTAACCTGTTCTCCTTTCCCGATCAGCAATTCTTTGTCGAGAGTAGCGGAGTTCTCAAAGAAAAAATCAACAGCATTCATCTTCATCATAGTTTTATTGATGATCGGGGCGCCAGAAATCATAATCATGCAATGGCGCCGTGCGCAGGTATTCGGTTGTTTTAAGCTTTCTGCCAAAATTGTCGAAATTGTTGGTCACATCATCTTCACTCATCCCCATCACGCGGGCCACTTCCCGGGCCTGATAGCCGTTTTCCCAGGCAAACCAGAGAAGATCCATTTCGCCAAAAGGCATCTGATAGAAAAACTCTTCCTGGGTTTGTTCGGCGGTATAAGTATCAGTTGTGGGGGTTCGCTCAATAATACCCTTCGGAACCCCCAGGTATTCGGCCAGTTGGAAAACCTGGGTTTTATACAAACTCCCAATGGGCATCACATCGGCACCTCCGTCCCCGAATTTCACAAAAAAGCCCTGCTTCACCTCATGTTTATTTGGTGTACCGATCAGGGCATAATGATTGGCCTCAGCATAATAGTAAAGCATGGACATGCGGCTGCGTTGTTTGAAATTGGAAGCTGCTACAATCTGCAAATAAGCATCGGGGGACAATCTTCTGGAAATTTCCTCCCCGTTTGAAAAGATCACCGTCACATAAAATACAGGAGGCAGCTTTTTTTCCAAAATATGGCGTGGAATGACGATCTTCATCTTATCCGTTTCGGGATTGTATTCCGGAACGACGCGCTTCACAGCCTCGTCACGTCGCCGGTAACAGCCAAAGCCTTCAAGCGCTTTGCTGATGTCTTCCTCAACGGTTTGCACACCGAATTGGGAAGCCAGCTCAAGGGCCAGGTTTTTGCTATCCGGGCTCGAATCCTGCTCGGGAAGCAAAACACCAAGAACCCGTTCCGGACCAAAGGCACGGGCAGCCAAAGCCAGCGTCACCGAGGAATCAATGCCCCCGCTGATACCGACCACTCCGCCCTGACGCCGAAAACGATGAAAAACGTCGGTGCGTAATTTTTCACATATCCGGTCTGTTAAATCAGCCGGAGAATCAATCTTCAGAATATCACGAGAAAATTTTTCCTGAGTCATCATGTTTAGGATGTTTGATTCATAAAACAATTCCGGATCTCCGCTTTAATGGTTTCGCCCGGTTGAAGAGGCCGGAAATCCGACACAAATTGCTGCCACAGCAAATGAGTAGACAAAACGGCAACCAGCCCCATCTGGTCCACCTCAGATGCAGATGTTCCCTTCTTCAGGCGCGAACGCAAAAGGGTCACGGCTTTTTCGTCAAAAACACCTGCAGCCCGGGAGACTTCGGGCGACAACATTTCCTGCACCCAGCCGGGGGCATCATCCCCTGTAAAAGGAGCCGAAAGCGGGGCCCTGTAAGCTTGTTTAGATCGATTAACTACCGCAGCAGGCAAACGGTCTTTAAAGCTATGCTTCAGCAAAACCTTTTCCTTCAAACCGCTTAACTTAAAATCATCGGGCAGGCTATTGCAAAATTCCATGACCCGGTGATCGAGAAACGGATACCGGCCTTCCACACTGTTACCCATGGCCATTCTGTCACCCTGTGAAGAAAGCAGATAGCCCGACATAAAGATGTTTGTCTCCAAAAACTGGGCTTTAGCCAAAGGACTCCAATCCGACAATACAGGGGCAAGTTCCGTCTCCAGTCTGTCCAGAGACGTCCCCTCCGATGCTCCGGGTTGCATCAATTTTCGAATTTTCGCTGTATTGTTCCATCGCAAAAGATGCGAGTAGAAGACGGAGTTGACATCGGAAAGCCGATATCCGAAAAATAATCTTAAAGCGGCCGGGGACATTGACTGAAGTCCGGCCAGATAAGGATACAATCGTTTCAGCAACAAGGGCCGCAGTTTGGATTGCGGCTGTCGTGCCCAGAAACGCCGGATCATCATCTCCTTAAAAATGTTGTACCCCCCCAGCATTTCATCAGCCCCCTCACCAGTCATCACTACCTTGAAGTTGAACTTGTGTACAAGCTCCGAAAGCATAAGCATGGGAACAGGGGCAGTACGCAAAAGCGGCATCTCGGCATGCCAAACGGTTTTGGGAAAATAAGAAGCAATATCATGAACATTGCATTGGGTCCTGTGATGACGCGTTCCCAGAAGCCCCGCCATAATGTTTTGAAAATCCCCCTCGTCAAAGCTCTGCTCCGAAAAACCAATGGAAAATGTTTCCAACAAACCTTCAGGACTGTTCTCCTGTATCAACTGCGCAATCACGGACGAATCGAGCCCCCCACTCAGATAGGCTCCCACCGGCACATCGGAACGTAACCGGAGCCTGACAGCATCTTTGAGCAGATAATCCAGCATTTCCCCGGCTTCTCCAAAACTGCCGTGAAATGCCTCTCCGTTTCGGGGGAAAGTTTGTGACCAATACCGTTTTAATGTCACAGATCCATCCTCAAAATAGAGATAATGTCCGGGAGATAGTTCTTTTATCCCTTCGAAGGATGTGCGGGGCGAAAGGGTAGTCCAGAAAGTAAAAACCTGGGCCAGGGCTTCATGATCAAGAGCCCTTGGCACTTCGGGAAATTCAAACAAAGCCTTAATTTCGGACCCGAAAATCAATCGCCCCTCATGCAGGGTGTAAAACAAAGGCCTTATGCCAACCCTGTCGCGCGCCAAAAAAAGACTTTTCCGGAGGGTGTCCCAAATGGCAAACGCAAACTGCCCGTTTAGCATCTGCAGGCAATCCACACCATATTCACGATAAGCCAACAGAAGAACCTCTGTATCGCTGTGAGTGAGAAACCGACAACCCTGTTTCTCCAGGTCAGTCCGCAATTCCCGGTAATTGAAAATCTCGCCGTTAAAAGCAATCCAATAACGCCCGGTATCATCACAAAGGGGTTGCTGCCCGGTAGACAGATCAAGGATGCTCAGACGAACACTCCCAAGACCTGCTCCATCAGCGATGAAGATCCCGGCTTCATCCGGACCCCGGGAACGAATCCGGGTCAACATGCTGTTGAGGATATGTTCAGCCCGGCCCTTTTCCTTCATACCACCGGTAAATCCTGCAATCCCGCACATAAAAGTTATTCTTTTTTACGTGACACAAAATCTTCTATTGCCCTCAGATTTCGAAAATTATCCTCTACCAGGTCGGTATCATCGGTGCGGACCCCGTAATTTTCTTCTAAAAAGGAGATCAGATTTAGAAGTCCCATCGAATCAAAAATCCCTTCCTCAAACAGGAGGGTATCCTCCTGAATCTCGCCTGGATCGGCAAAAGCAGTCTCTGCAATGAATCCTTTTATCTCGTCCTTCATAACAACTTTTTTTCTCTCTTCAGATCATCTGATTTATTCAACATCTTGATTTTAAATAATACCCGAAAAGCTCAATAATCTTATTTTTACTTCCTGTCGCTTCTAAGGAAATTAAGATCCGTAATTCCTATTCACACAAACATTTTCTTTAACCTACCTTATACATAACTAAGCAATCTCCTTCATTTCAGATAGTTGCTTTTCAAGAAATTTAATTCGTTTTTCCTTATAGGAGGTTTGATGCTGTTCAAATAACTCAATATTAAAAGCCTCTTTTTTGGTAACCATGTGATAATATATAATTGCCAATTTTCTGGCCATCGCACATTTTGCTGCTTTTGCTCCCATTCTTGACTTTAATCTTCTATAACAATCTCCCAAGGCATTATCACTGCGGTAAAGACTATTTGCTGACTGAATCAGGACTCTTTTTATAGCATGTTTTTTACGAGGTAGATGGCTACTTATTACTTTCCCTCCCGATATTTTGTTATTTGGAGCAAGCCCCACCCAAGAAGCAAATCTGTTTGCTGTCGAAAAACTATCAAGATTGCTTCCCGTTTCTGCAAATAGAGTTAGAGATGTTTCATCACTAAAACCATATATCTCACAAACATCAATGCCAAGTATTTCTTCTAAATATGGCCTGACACTAAAGCTGAAATCATTCTTCCGGGTATTTTTTTTGGCGGCCTTTTTTTTTAGGTCAGAGATGTCTCCATTATTATATTTGGCGGCAATCAGAAGCAGCTGCTCTTCTATTTTTTCGTCACATTCTGACATTTGTTTTTGAAGGAATTGATAATACTCCTGAGCCTGTTTTAACTCAAAAAGGCACTCTTCCCGCCAAACACCTTCCAATGCTTTTAAAATATCCTCTCTGGGAGTTTTTACTTTATAATGCACTAATTTTATCAACTCATCAGGACGATGCTCTCCAGAATTAATAGCACTAATAATCTTTTGGCCACTGACTGATGTTAAATCACTAAGAACCATGTTAAGTTTAATATTCATGCTATTAAGAGCTTTAGTCATTTTATTTACTGCAATACCCTTATTCTTATTTATACTTTTTCGCTGCCTCAATATTTCTCGTAGAGTGCGAACTTCTTCTTCTGGCTGAAAGCTATTTACTAAAAGGCCACACGTATGCAATCGCATAATCCAATGAGCATCCTCTTCATCTGTCTTCTTGCCTGTAACATTCTTTACATGTCTGCTATTGACTAAAAACACCTCAATTCCATACTCCTGAAGTACCACAAATAATTGTTTCCAATAAACGCCGGTACTTTCCATGGCAACTGTCTCAATTTTACAATCAACAAGCCATTTTGCTATGTCTTTCAGTTCACAGGTAAATGCACCAAATGTTCTTATGTGCTTTTTGTCCCGGTTTGCAGGAACGCTTACCACATAATCTTTGCTTGAAACATCAATCCCTGCAGCATTCGGATTAACGATGTTAAACTCGTTCAAATTTTGCTTTTTACTTCTTGTCTTTTTTGTACTTTTACCCATGATTGTAAAATTAAGTTTGAGGAATAATTATGCCGTGCCCGGTTGACTAATTTAAACTAGGGTGGTCTACCTTACGATTTCTCACAATCAATTAACGGATCACCGACAACCAGAGCCAAACTGAACTAGGTTATTTAAATAACAGTGTTAGAAACGGCCTTTACTGCACGGCTCCTCAAACTTAATGTATTTCTCTAAAAGGAAAAAGCCCCCGCTTTTGGGAGGACT
>JAWOCV010000128.1:0-21756 GCA_046483585.1 Marinilabilia sp. | reverse complement strand
TCTCTCTTTCCAGGGTACATGGCCGCACTTTTTAAGATGGATCATTTTGAAATCATGAAGTCTTTCCGTCAGCGGCTTCTCCACTCCTTCGGCCGGATGCGGATCATAATCGCCATGTATGGCCACGCCGGGGCATTTTATTCTGTCGGCGCACCGGATCAACTGACCTGTTTCTCTCAATGCCGATGCTTCAGGCTCTATGGATTGATAGATCTTCATGTCCGGGACCACGGGCTTCGATTCATGGGGGTCGGGGTCAAATGAATCGGCAATGGTCATGAGTTTGCCAAACCGGCCCAATATGGCATTGTCGCCCCTGCCTGCCCGGATGAAGGCCATCAATCTTTCTGCTTCTTTTCGGTCCTGGTTGTTGAGTCTGTTTAGCCGGATGCGCATCAGGTCCTTGTTGTATTGGCTTTCGAAGGCCCCGGCACTGATGAGGATCAATTTTTTCACCAGTTCGGGGTATCTGGCGGCAAATAAAAACCCGAGCCATGCACCCCAGGAAAAGCCGACCAATACCACAGGCAAGTCAGCGCAGGATGTGAGCTGTTTGTGCAATTCCTCAATCTGGCCATTGACCGATTTTTCTGTCTGAATCAGCTCCAGAACACCCAGGTCATGCGAGAGTTCCCGGGCCACAGGTCCCATTTCGCCGGATGCGCCCGGGCCGCCATGCAAGAGGGCGGTTTGGAAGGGGTGGTGGCCGTGTTTTATTGTGGTTTGCATTGCCCATTACATTCCCATCATATTCATTTTTTCATAATCAGATGGTGCCGCAAATAGGTCTTCTGATAAGGATTCTTCTTCCATTTCGGTCACTTCGAATTTGTAAGTTTCATTCCCGTCTTTATCCCACTGGGTCATTTCCATTGGGAATAAGTCGGGGTCACCGAATAATCCTTTCCAGGCATCCGGGTTGCCTCCTTCCATTGGACTTTTAAATCCCATAAAATTGCTAAAACCGCTTGCAGTCCAGGTCTCAACTTTCTTATCTTTATCCTCATAAACCCACTTTTCACACTCTCTGCCTAGAATATCTTTTGTGTCACCTGTTTTCTCAAGCTTCATGTCTTCATCGATCAAATTTTTTGAATCGGATTTTTGTTCACTTCCCATCATTTTTTGCATTTGTTCGACTTGCTCTTTGGGAAATTCCATATAAGTCTGGTTTTGCGGCATCAACACGATCATATCCTCTTTGTCGGAAATCACAACCATCTTTTTGGTTTGATCAGTTTCCATTCTTAGTTTCTCACCTTTGAGGAAGTATTCAACTACGTGTTCGGAACCTTCATGTTCACTATTGACTTTCACCCGTCCTTCAAAATTGGAGTTTTGTGAAAATGAAATTGTGGAAAACCCTGCCAAAAGGGTGAAAATCAAAAAAGTCGGGATGATGTTTTTAATGTACATTTTGCCTCCTATTTAATTAGTTTAAAAAATTGGCGAGTTATCTTGCACCTAAGTATAAAAAACAGCAGTGGTAAATGGTTCAAATCTACGTCAATATGCAGTTTTCAACAGTCACTAATTATGAACAACTGAATCAAAAGTTCTTGAAAAAATGTAACGAGCCATTTTATTGTTACTTAACTAAATTTAGGAAAAAAATTTCAAACTTTCAACCATCTTACTTCTCAATCTGTCCTAAGGTAGAGATTCGCTTTTCAGTGAGTCGGTTTGTCGGGATCAGAATGTTCTTGTGCGGCACATGCCTTGTTTCGCTTTATCTCCCGGCTAAACGGTTTATAATAAGCTTCTGAACGGCTCTGCAAAAAAGCCGCTTGCCATTCATGGAATTCGTATTGCCCGGCTCTGCCGTCTGCTGGCTATAATTCGCGGTTCAAATCCTCAAAATGGCAATGCAATCCCAAACAATTTGGCCTTGTAATTTTTTCATCAGACCTTTATACTAAAACCCGAAACATGAGTGAAAACACACCCATACGATGCGAATGGTGCGGCAACGACCCGCTTTACATCAAATACCACGACGAAGAGTGGGGCAAACCGGTTTATGACGACCGGACGCTTTTTGAGTTTCTTGTGCTGGAAACCTTTCAGGCGGGTTTGAGCTGGCTCACCATTTTGCGCAAACGCGAAAACTTCCGGGAGGCTTTTGATGATTTTGATTATGAAAAGGTGGCCCGCTATGGTGAGGAGAAGCAAAACCAGCTGCTTCAGAACAAGGGCATCATTCGCAACCGGTTAAAAATCCAGGCTGCGGTGAACAATGCCCGGGCTTTCATGAAAGTCCGGGAAGAGTTTGGCAGTTTTAGCCGCTACATTTGGGGCTTTGTTGACGGCACGCCCATTGTCAACCATTTTAAAAGAATGGAGGAAGTGCCGGCCACGACGCCTCTTTCCGATCAAATAAGCAAAGACCTCAAAAAAAGAGGATTTAAGTTCGTGGGCAGCACCATTGTCTATGCCCATATGCAGGCCACCGGCATGGTCAATGACCACATTGTGGGATGTGTGGCAGGGAATTGTTAATGGGTGACTGATATCAGGAAGGCAGATAGAAATTTACAGCCCGGGGCGCGTTTCTGGTTAATTAATTTTTATTTTTGTCCGCCGGAAAGATTTTCAAAGTGCGACAAAATTGATCATTTTACACCATACAACCAATGAGTTCCAATAATAAGGTGACCATAATTGTGCCCGTGTTTAACGAGGAAGAGAGTCTTCCCCGGGTGAAAGCCGAGGCCGATAAACTATTAAAATCGAGTCCGGTGGCCATCCGGTTTCTTTTTGTCAATGACAAATCGAGTGACAGCAGCCTGACGTTTATGAAGCGGTTTGCCCGGGAAGATCCTTCTTCCTTCAGTTACATATCTCTGAAGAAGAATTCGGGGCTCAGCACCGCCCTGAAAGCCGGGATCGATTGCGTTGAAACACCTTATACGGGATACATTGATTCGGACTTGCAAACCTCCCCGCAGGATTTTCTTATCTTTTTCGATTTCATGGAACAATACACCATGATCAACGGCATCCGGCAAAAGCGTTCGGATACCCTTGTAAAAAAGATCTCTTCCAAAATTGCCAACGGTTTCCGGCGGGTAATGATCAAAGACGGGATAGAAGACACCTGTTGTCCTCTGAAAATCATGGAGACGAAAGCGGCTCAGACGATCCCCTTTTTCAAGGGTATGCATCGTTTCATTCCTGCTCTTATTCAATTGCAGGGGGGCACGGTCAAGCAAATACCCGTTCAGCACTTTCCGCGAATAGAGGGCACGGCCAAGTATCATCTGTGGAACCGTTTAATCGGGCCTTTTATGGATACGCTGGCTTTTGTCTGGATGCGGAAAAGGAACATCAGGTACGAAATCGGTGAAAGCAGTGATCTGTCATGTTAGACGACTCATTTATTTTCGGGCTGGGGTTTTTTGCCCAGGGGTTGTTTTCCGCCCGGCTGCTGGTGCAATGGTTTTTGTCAGAAAAGGCCAAAAAGGTTGTCTCCCCTGACCTGTTCTGGCAATTGAGCCTGGTGGCATCTTTTCTGTTATTGGTTTACGGCATACTCCGGAAAGATCTGGTTATTGTGGGTGGTCAGGTGGTTTCATTTTACATTTATCTGCGCAATTTGCAACTGAAAAATGTCTGGCAGTCTTTCCCCGTCTGGCTTCGCATTTTGTCGCTGTCAGCTCCGGCGCTGGCGATCCTGTTTTTGTTTGTCACACCCAATGAATACAACATCCAGGATATGATGAACAATCCCCTCATTACGGCCCAGCTTTACACGGTGGGGGCCATCGGTCAGTTCATCTTCACCTTCCGGTTTATTTATCAGTTGATCTATTCGGAAAGACATCATGAATCGATGTTGCCGCCCATGTTTTGGGTCATCAGCATTACAGGGGCCCTCATCATTATAGGGTACGCCATTTTCCGGCAGGACCCGGTAATTATTCTGGGGCAAATGTTTGGCACATTGATTTACAGCCGGAATCTCATTCTTTACTATAGGCGGAGAGTTCAAAGCCGCAAAGTTCCGGCAGATGATTAGATTGGTGGGAACAACTATCTGCAAACTTCAACCAAAAGGATATGCAATTACTGATCAGAAGCTTTGAAAGACGCCCCGTTTTGGGGATTTGCCTGCTCATTGCTGTTATGCTCATTCCCCATTTAGACGTGCTTCCGGTTTCCATTATGGAAGCCCGGGATTTCGTCACGGCCAGAGAGATGATCACCGACGGAAATTGGCTGCTGACCACCATGAACGGGGAAGCCCGTTACGAAAAACCCCCGCTTCCCACCTGGCTTTCGGCCATTTCGGCCATGATTTTCGGGGTCAACAGCATTGCTGCCATGCGCCTGCCCGGGATTTTATTGGTTATGGTGACGGGCGTGTTTGTCTATTGTCTGTCCAAAACGATTTTAAAAGATAAAGCGCACAGCCTGATCAACGGGCTCATTGCCGTGACGTCGTATTATGTCGTCGGAATCGTTTTTGAAGCGCCCTGGGATATTTTCACCCATGGTTTTATGCTGGTGGGCATATTGTCACTGATTAAACTGTTCAGTGATGAAGGGTCGCCATGGAAACATGCCGTGGTTTCGGGCATTTTTATCGGTTTCTCTATCATGAGCAAGGGGCCGATTTCATTGTATGCGCTGTTCCTGCCCTTTCTGCTGGCTTATGGGGTTACATATAAATTCCGCGGACTTAAGACAAAAGCTTTGCCGGTTGTGCTTTTACTGCTTTTGGCAGCTATGGTCGGTGGATGGTGGTACATCTATGTGAGGATTGCCGACCCGCAGTCTTTTATGTCCATTGCCCGGGAAGAAGTGGGCAACTGGTCGAGTTACAATGTGCGGCCATTCTACTATTACTGGGGGTTTTTTGCACAAAGCGGGTTGTGGACCATTCCGGCCCTCATCAGTTTGCTGTATCCTTATCTGAAAAAGCGGGTGGCGAATCTGAAGGCTTACCGGTTCAGTCTGTTGTGGACACTTTTTGCCGTGGTGTTGCTATCCATCATTCCCGAAAAGAAATCCCGTTATTTGATGCCGGTTTTGATTCCTCTGGCGATCAACAGCGGATTTTATATCGAATACCTGTTCAGAGAATTCAAAAACCTTACTTCGAAAGGGGAGAAGTGGCTGCTTTATTTTAACTTTGGCCTGATCGCATTGTTGAGCATTGCAGCCCCGGTGGGTATTTACATTGTTTTCAAAGACCACATCGCGGTCTCTGATTTTTACTTTATTGCCTCATGCATTATTCTGCCTTTGCTGGGCATCTCCGTTTTCATCCAGCTATTCCGCAGAAACATCAGGAACGTGTTTTTTCTGGCCATCTTGCTGTATGCCTCTATTTTTGTTTTTGTTCTGCCCATTGCGCGGGATTATATTGACAAGGGGAGCCGGCAACCGGTTGAAGAAATGAAAGAAAGGGCCGGACAGGAGGGCATAAAAATATATGGCTACGATTCCATTCAGCCGGAATTTGTGTGGCTGTATGGGGAGAAAATGCCTCTTATCAAAGAAGAAAAAACCTCCCGGAAGCTTCCGGAGGAAAAACGCTTTGGCCTGCTTACCCATGAGGAAAAAACCCTTGAGGATCAGACATTCAAAGAACGTTTTCAGATTGAGTATTCCGATATGGTTGATATCAATCTTGAGGGGGAGAGCAACAGCCGGAAGGTTGGTTACTTCTTTATTCTAAATCGAGTTACAGAATAAAATTATTCATCCTCTTCCTCTCCCTCATAAAGGACCACTGAGGATTCAAATTCTGTGGAGACGAATTCATCCTTCGTGAGCCACTTTTCAGAAGTGATCATCCGGTAGGCTCCGTTTCCTTTGTCGATCAGTTCCCAGATGATTCCTTCGGTTTCGGGGAAGGGCGCTTTTCCTTCCAGTTGGTCGCCAAAGAGGCGTTTCAGCAGGTTGTTTTCGGAAAGACCGTTGCTCAGGGCTTTCAGGACAACTTCTTTGGTGATTTCAGTTGGGGTGTCATTCCGGTCTTCCAGTTCAAAATCAATGACATTCACCTGGATGTGGGGGAATTTTCCGTTGTAAGCTTTGTAGAGCAATTGATTCACTTCAAACAACGGCTTATGTAAATTGATGTCGGTGTATTTTTCGGCCATTTTCTCTTCCAGCATTTCATGGGCCAGATTGTTGATCTGCCCCTGGTTCAGGGCATCTCCTACCTTGTATTCCAGTACGATGGCAGCTGCCTCGGCGGGTTCAAAATCGTTGATGGCCATGAAGAGAAAATCCTGCACCTCATCTTCACTAACCGATTCGGCATCGGGATAATCGAATTGTTTCAGGAGTTCTTTGAAATCTTTGTTGGTCCAGGCGTTTTCCAGTTCATCGGTGGTTATCACCTCTTTTATTTTCACAAGAAATTGCATAAAATATGGTTTTTGTATCTAAACACTAGTCCGTTAAACTTTGGCAAGCATTTTAAAAACAGATCTTTATGTTTCAAAGGTTCATTGTGTTAAAATGCAGTTTATCGGTGTTGTACGATTCATCTTAGATCTTAAATCTAAAAATCTACCGATCTATTATCTATAAATATAACCATATTATGGCGGGATTGTTGTGAAAAATTGTAAAGATGTGGGTTCAAACTTTGGTCCCGTCGTATCCCCACTTCAGATAGGTTGCCCCCCATGTGAAACCTGCACCGAAAGTGGCCAGGATGAGGTTGTCGCCCTTTTTGAGCTGTTTCTCCCATTCCCAAAGGCAAAGGGGGAGGGTAGCCGCAGTCGTGTTTCCATAGCGCTGGATGTTGATCATCACTTTTTCTTTTTCAATGTAGTAATCCATTCATCTGATGTGTCGACCATTTGACTGAGTTCCTCATTGGTGAGGATGTAGTCGGGGACATATCCTCCTATGGCTGTGATGACTGCATGTTTTTTCCCCATCGTGACAATAAGATTAATATTGTACAACACACCTTATCATTACCCGCCTCGCGGATGATTAATTGAAAAAGATGCAAATTGATTATGATGGATTGATTTAACAAAACTGCCCCTAAATGATGGAACATTTAGGGGCGGTTTCATAATATTAAGAATTAGTGTCTTGTCAAGCATAAAATATCGCACCAAGCATCACTGATTTTCGTTTTTTCTTCATGATAAAAAGCTTACGTAGCTATGGCTATGCGCACTTTTTCTCATTTTGAAAAAAGCAAAAATCGGTTTCAACTTATACGTTATTTTATACATGACACGACACTAGATGTTATGTCCTTATACAGGTTAAGCTGTGACTTCTTTTTCTACAGCCAGTTTGCCCCTGTAATGGCCGCATTCGCCACATACAGTATGCAACTTAATGGTAGCGCCACAGTTTGAGCATACACCCAAAGTGGGAACACTTGCCTTGTAGTGAGTTCTTCTCTTGTCTCTTCTGGTCTTCGATGTTTTTCGTTTTGGATGTGCCATTTTTATAACCTCTTTTACTTGTTATTTTTATCTATAAGTTTTTTCAATTCCTTCCAACGTGGGTCAATGGATTCTTCTTCTCCGGCATCTTTTGTGCCGGTGGAACTTTTATCGTCTACCAGGTAATGGTTTAGTTGTCCCAGCATTTCCGCATCGCAACCTGGGGTGCCGTCTTCATTATCGGGGTGAACATGCCTTATGGGCATACTTACCACGATGAACTCGTACATGTATCTGGCCACATTTATGGTGTGCGATTCATGTGGCAGGACGATGATCTCTTCCGTGGGTTCATCATAGGCCTCTCCGAAATTCACATAAAGCGTGCCTTCAAAATGTACCGGAACGTTCATGGCACTCAGGCACCTGTCGCAAATGGATTCTACCATACCGTTTATGGTGAATTCCAACTCCAGCATACGGCTGGTTTTAATGAGTCTGATATGGGCTTTCAGATCGCCTGAGTCTATTTGTGACTCTTCGAAGAGCTGAAAAAACCCATTTCCCAGCCTGTACTCAAAGAAGTGATCACCCTCTTTAAGTCCTTTAAAGGCAATGCCGTAATCTCTTAATTTCTTCTCTGCTGCCATACGACGTAAAAACTTCGCAAAGGTATAAAATATTCAGAGTGTGCGAAAAAATAATTTTATAAAAATTTTTCAGAGCGATGCAGGCAACACAATTCGGAAAGTGGTGCCTTTTCCGGGGACCGATTCTTTGACGAATATTTTCCCGTTATGATACTCGCTGACGATGCGGCTGACGAGGGTGAGCCCCAGACCCCATCCCCTTTTTTTAGTGGTGTACCCGGGTTTGAATATGGTTTTCTGATGTTTCCGTGAAATACCCTTCCCGGTATCGGAGATGTCGATGTATATCTGTTTGGATGTCTGTCCCCATGAAAATCTTATGGTGCCGTTGCCTTCCATGGCATCTGCGGCATTTTTACAGAGATTTTCGATAACCCATTCGAAGAGGGGACGATTGATGGGAGCTTTTATGGCAGTTGAAGATTCGGGCGGTAACTCGATCTTCACTCCGGAAGATATTCGGTGCTTCAGGTAACCGGTTATTTCATGAAGCATTTTTACGATGTCAACTGGTGTCGTATCCGGGCGTGAGCCAATTTTTGAAAAACGGGCCGTGATGGTCTGAAGGCGTTGAATGTCATGACGCATTTCTCCGACGAGGGACGGTTCAATATTCTTCATTTCCAGTATCTCCATCCATCCAAGAAGAGAGGAGGTAGGGGTTCCCAGCTGATGGGCTGTTTCTTTGGCCATACCGACCCATACCTGGTCCTGCTCCCACCGGCGGGCCGCACTGAAAGCCCAGTAAGCCAGCAATACAAACAGCACCACCACAATGAGCTGTACCACGGGAAACCATCTGAGCTTGCGCAGGAGAATGGAGTCGGCGTAATAGAGGTATTGCTTCTGGTCTTCGCTCAGTTCAATGACAATGGGATCGCGTCCTTCTTTCATTTTCGCCAGTTCTGAACGGAGATAGCTCTCTTCGTTGTTTTCAGGAACGTTCAGATTGCGGTGAAAGTAGATGGAATCGTTGGCATCAGCGATGATAAGGGGGACGGTGGTATTGTTCTGAATGATTTCGAAGACCAGCTCAAGGGAGTGTTCGTCTATATCGGGACGGGCGACCTGTCGGTTGGCTTTGGCCCAGACCTCCATCTTCCGGGTTTCTTCATTGCGAAGCTCGGAGGTCAGCTGACTGGTATATAACAAAGAGACTCCGCCAATGACCAGCGCTCCAAGCATAAGGAAAAATTTCCACCATTTTTTTCTGCTGTATAATTCCATTGGAAACCTTTAACGGTACTTCTCATCACGATTGAGGAAAATACTCACATAACTGTTGTATCGCGACTGGGCAATTTCTTCGCGCTCTACAGCATCTTTCACAGCACATCCCGGTTCATGCAGATGCGTGCAATTGTGGAAACGGCAGTCGCCAGAGTATTTGAAGATCTCCCTGAAAAAGTGAAACAGTTCTTCTTTTGCGATGTTGCACAGTCCAAATCCACGAATACCCGGTGTATCAATGATGTATCCGCCGAAACTGAGCGGGTGCATCTCTGCAAAGGTGGTTGTATGCTTCCCGGTACGGTGACGGTCGGAAATATTCGCGGTTTTGAGGTTTAATGAAGGCTCTATCCGGTTGACGAGGGTACTTTTGCCAACGCCCGAGTGACCGGTCAGCAATGAGACCTTGTCTTTTAAAAGTTCCTTGATATGGGTCAGGTCTTCATCGGTTTTGGCAGAAGTAGACAGGACATTGTACCCGATGTTTTTATAAATGGCGATGGTCTCTTCCAGTTGGTCTTTGTGGAAGTGATCGTACCGGTCGGTTTTATTAAAAATAATGGTGGTGGGGATGTCATATGCTTCAGCTGTGGCCAAAAAGCGATCGATGAAAACCGGCGTTGTGACGGGATAGTTGATGGTGGCCACAAGAATGGCCTGGTCGATGTTAGAAGCCAGTATTTGGGTTTGACGTGAAAGGTTCGAAGCCCGCCGCACGATAAAATTTTTGCGCTCCTTTATCTCTTTAATAACCCCCTTCCCCGTCTTTGTATCCGTGGAGAATACGACTCTGTCTCCTACCGCAACGGGGTTGGTGCTTTTCAGATCATCCAGCCGGAATCGGCCTTTGATCTTGCACGGGACGGTTTCTTCATCGTCTGGTTTGACCTGGTACCAGCTTCCTGTTGATTTTATGACAACGCCTTCCTTCAAGACAACTATTTTTGTTTCGATTTGCAGCAGACCTGAATTTCTGCTTTCAAAAATCTTCCTCTTTGTGGGATGAATTCCTGTTTTTTTAACGGAATTGTGTTTTTAGCCAGATTAATTTTAATGAATTAATCTGGTTAGGTGATATTAAAAAACTTTCTTTTCCCGATCCGGTCTCAAAAATAGTGATTTATGGAATGTTTTTCTAATAATTGGCTATCAAACTTTGTGAGTATTCAAATTATCAGGAAATATGCCGGAAATTCAACAGCTTATGAGATGGACCCGGAAATTTGTTATGGACTTTCTCGCTGACACTCCTGTATTTTACAGTTTCTTTAAAATAATAACTCTCTTTCCGTCATTCCACAGGTGGCGATAATTCCACTCCCGGCAGATAAAATTGAATGTTTCAGGATGGAAGAAGGTGACGTGGGTGTGATCGCCAGGATAGAACCATTTGGGAAATTCTTCTGCTGAAGGACGGAACATGGTCATCACTGTGAGAATACCGTCTGGTTTCAGGAGTTGGTCAATGCGGTCCATCTCTTCACGGGGATTGTGGAAATGTTCGAAGGCTTCGGTAGAAAAAATGAAATCGAAAGGGCCTTGTGGTAATTCGGGTCCGAAAATGGGGTCATAATCGAGGCACAGGATATGTTGACGGGCCAGCAATTGGGAAAGAGTGGGTCCGGGTCCGCTGCCAAAATCGAGACCCTTCATGTCTGTTGATAAAAACGGCAAGGTTGGTTCTATTGCCTGGTTGAGGAATTTGACATACCCGGGTGCCTCAATGGTGTTTTCATGCTCTTCGTAACGGGCTCGTTCTTCTTCTTTCCCCGGCAGATCGGCCGGGTGGGTAAAGATGAGCTGGCACCGGTTGCAATGCAAATACCGTCTCTGAAGGCGTCCTTCGACGGGGCCGATGTTCTCACCCCGGAAATGACAAAGGGGGCAATCTGTGTCCATTAGAGATAATATCAGGATTGATTTGTTTTATTTGGAGGCGCATTTTGTGCACAAGGTGCTTTCGGGCATCAGCACCAATCGTCCCATCGGGATGGCTTCACCGCATTTATAGCAGGAGCCGAACTCCGGCTTGTCGATGTTGCCGAGGGCTTTCTCCAGTTTTTGCAACTTTTGCCTGGTTTGAGCCAGGGCGGCTTCGTTCACACTTTTGTTGTTGATGGCATCCATCCTCGATACCCGGCCGATGGAATTTTCGGGGGCTATGGGTTTGGTGAGCTCTTCCAGCTCTTTGATCTCACTCCGGGCTTTGTCAATTTTTTTTTCGATGGTTGCCCTGATGTGATCTTTTTCTTCTGGTTTTAGCATATGTGATCGGTTGATAATGGGTTGTGTATTAAAACATGGCCCTGGAAGATTCCGAAGACATCATGAGATTAGCATTAAGGGTGGCGTTTACATGTATTTCAAATAATCTTTCACTTCCAGGAACGCTTTTTCCAGTCTCATCATCCGGTCGATCATAAAAGTGAATATTTCGGACCAGGACTCCTTTTTATACATATCACCGGGTTGTTCTACGTAGACGCGACACACTTCCCGCCCATTGTCTTTGACGTAGGCGTAATCCCATATCAGTGGTTCGCCGAAGTGTTCTTCAAACAGGTCTTTGGCAGCTTCCAGCTTTTCATAGAGAGCCAGCCTTTTCTCTTCGTCTTTAATGTTGATCTCCAGGGCTACAATGATCTTTTCCCGGCCCACATCGAAACGCAGATCAAGACCTTTGATTCCTGTATTGTCGGCAATCCAGAGACGTTTGCGTCCTTTTTGCCCCGGCAGGCGGCGAGTGCGGTTGCTCAGCTTTTGCCAGAACTCCAGGCGTAATTGTTTGGCTTCTTCTTTCGAGAACATAACCAGAATTTCGAATATGGTTTTGTGTCTGAATTTCGGATGATAAAATCATCATAGGTGAAGTTGTTGATCTCCCGTGTCAGGATTTGTCGGAATTTTTTCCTGTTGCCAGCAACAAATAAAGCAGATAGCTTGTCCCCATGCCCATCAGAGCAATGGCGATGTATTCGATGACGGGAGAGTTGGCGTGGACCATCCCGAATCCGGCGATGACAAAAAATACAGCAATAATGGCCAGTTTGGTTCTCATTTTGTTTTAGAAATTATAGCGCAAAGATAGTAAAAGACGGTGATTTTCATAATTTTCCGTATTTACGGGTACGCCGAAATCGTCTGTTTCGTCACCCCATTTGGCGCTTGTGAAAAGCCATTCGGCTCCGATCCAGAAATGATCAAAGACATACTTAAGCCTGGGTGAAACGGCATATACGGAAGCTACCTGCCCCTGGCTACGGGAGAGTTCTTCAATCACTGTGACTTCTTCACGGGCCCCCATGTTGGCGGTGTATCCTGCAAAAATACCCGGTTGCCAGCCATTCTGATCGTTGGTTTGGACATCGGCCCAGATGGCGCCGGTGGAAATGGGCATGAAATCATCATCTGCCATGGTGCGACCGGTTCCTCCCAGCATCGCCATTTCTGAGAGGTTTCCTCCGTAAATGCCTTCCATCCGGAAAGTGAAACTGGGTAATTTATATCGGAACGAAGCGTTGAAATGTGAACTTCTGAGTTTTTCGGGTGAAGCTGTTCCGGATATTTCGCGGGGGACAGCCAGGGTTTTAAAGCCGCCTGTAAGGGCTACCAGCATGCCGCGTGTTTCCCACCTGATGCGGGCATCCAGTTCCGGAAAGAGAGCTTCCTCGGTGCTGTTGTTTCCATAACCGGTGCTCCGGAAATTGTTTTGGTCAACGATATAGAATAAAAGGCGGGTTGTGGATGAAATATCTCTGGCGATTCTGATCTGTGGGGACCGGAGGAGGGGATGAAAAGGGGTACCGGCATTGACATTGACCGTTCCCGGAAAATTGTCTGTGACAAATATCGGATGCCATGTCTGACCTGCCAGAAATGTCCATTTCTCCCGGCTCAGGGAGATGAAAGCGTGACGAAGCCGGAAATAAGAGTCAAAGCCCACTTGCCCGAGGAAATCGCCTTCGATCATGGCCGAGGAACTGAAATTGCCAATATCAGGCCCCTTGATGTCGATACCGAAGCGACTATAGGTAGCGTCGATATCCAACTGGCCCTGATTGTTAAGATCCCTGCCCGTTTCACTGATATCTTCAGGAAGGGGATAAAGATAAATGTGACGGTTTCTGGCTGTTACACTGGAACGGCTGTCATGGGTAACATTCATGCCCACATACCCGTGAAAGGAAACATCTAAATCCTGGGCTGAGGAAGTTACCGCCAGGAAAAGCAGGAACAATGTTGAAAAAAAAGGTATTGTTTTTCGTTTCATAATCAGTTGTTTGTGTTAATTTACCAGGAACTCATTTTTTGTGGTTTACAGGTTTGTCTCCCGGAGATCAAAGATGCAGCATATCAATTAGAGTTATCTTCTCTTGCCTGCAGGGATCTTTAATCTCAGGATCCAATATTCTATTGTTTGTGTTTGGATAAAAAAGTGTCTGTCCATAAAGTACCACTTGCTACGTTACGCTTGCCGCCAAAAACGGAGTTTGCCTGGGTAGATGAGTAATTTTCGGGCAAGCGTAACGCAGTAAATGGGATTTTATGGACAAACACTAAATAAAACGGGGAAAGGCATTGCGGATAAAAAACCTTCAAAAAAACAAAAACTTCTTCACTCCTGCAAATGGTATTTTCCCGGTATGCCGGGGATTGATGTTTTAAGACGCCCGGAGACATCGTTTCATTCCAATCCGGCTATAGAGTACTTAAATTGAACAATTTTTGAAAACCATGCGGTCATCTTGGGCAAAGTCATTATTTTAGCAAATCAAATCCACTGTGTAAAAACTCATCTATGGACCGAATTGTGAATTTTCTCACTTCCCGCCAGGTTATGGGGGAACTTTTTATTTTGTTGTCTCTGGTGTTGGCCGTGGCTACTTTCATTGAAAACGATTTTGGTTATGAAGCCGCCCGTGCCATGGTCTATAACACCTGGTGGTTCGAGCTCATCTTTTTACTGTTGGCCATTAACATGTTCGGCAACCTCTTTGCTTTCAATTTATGGCGTTGGTCGAAAGCCCCGGTATTATTGTTTCACCTCTCTTTTTTCATTATTCTGGTGGGGGCTGCGGTTACCCGCTATACCGGATATGAAGGCAGTATGCCCATTCGTGAAGGTGAAACATCCAATACCATTTATACCACCGAAGCTTATATAACCCTGGAGGTAAGCGATGACGAGGGTGAACGACAGTTTCATGAACCGGTGTTTCTCTCACCTGCCACACCAAAGGAATTTTCAAAAAAGGTGGAGGTCAACGGGGAATCGTATCGTGTCAAAAGTATGGAATATACACCCAATGCTGCTGTAAGACCGGTCCGGAGTGAGGAGGGAGGTCCGCTTGTGGGCATTCTTGTTGCCTCTTCGGACGAACGGAAGGAACATTTTCTGTCACTTGGAGAAACTTTGAATGTGAATGGTCTGAGTATCTTGTTTGGTGCTGACGACGAGAAGAGTGCAGATGTAGTCCTTCACCTCAATGAAGATGAATCGCTTTCGATTGAATCACAGCATCCGATGGAATTGGCTTCCATGGAAACGCAGAAGGAAGAAGAGGTCAGTCCCGGCGATGTTGTTGACCTGTCACCCGGGGGATTGTTCTCTGTTGGTGACACGAGGCTGGCCCTTAGCCGGTTATGGCCCGAGGCGGAATACCGGCCTGTGTCCATGCCTGATCAGCAGGGAACCTCCCTTTCCGACGTAGTGACTTTTGAGATCACAGGTGGGGGGGAGCAAAAAGAACTTTATGCCGGCGGTCGTACCGGGGAAGTGGGAGAGTCCGAGATGATGGAAGTAAACGGTGGCAGGATTGCCGTTCGCTACGGATCGCTTCCTCTTGAATTGCCTTTCTCTATTCGGCTGAACGAATTTCAGCTGGAACGTTATCCCGGTTCCGAGAGCCCTTCCTCCTATGCCAGTGAAGTGACCGTGATCGATCCGGAGAACGACACACAAATGGATTACCGCATTTTTATGAACAATATTCTCAATTACGGAGGCTACCGTTTTTATCAGTCTTCCTACGACACCGATGAGAAAGGGACCATCCTCTCGGTGAACCATGATTTCTGGGGGACTTTTATCACCTATCTGGGATACTTCCTGATGACTGTAGGGATGTTCTGGTCACTTGCTGCCCGAAACACCCGGTTCCGGCAATTGATACGAAAGACCGACAAGCTATACAAACAGCGCAAAGGGCTGGGTGTATTGTTTCTCTTTTTCCTGACCGTTCCAGTTTTCGGCCAGGATATGCCGCCCAAACCCGACGAGGAAGTGGCTTCCGCTCTTGGCGAACTTTGGGTGCAGGATAAAGGGGGACGCATCAAGCCTCTTAATTCCACACATCAGGAAGTGATGGTTAAGCTGGTAAAACACAACTCCTTCAATGGATTCACTCCCGACCAGATGCTTTTGGGAATGTTGATCCATCCGGCTGAATGGCAGGAAGTGCCGCTTATTACCATAAAGCATCCCGGATTGAAGGAAATGCTGGGCATCTCCGGTAAAAAGGCTTCTTTCAGTGATTTCTTTGATCAACAGCGCAACTACAAGCTCAATCGCCCGGTTGATGAAGCCTATCGGAAAGACCCGGCCGAGCATTCCAAACTTGAACAAGAGCTGGTCAAGGTGGATGAGCAGCTCAATGTGTTTTACATGGCCCAGTCGGGTGAAATGCACCGGTTATTCCCGGTTAACAACGACCGGGAAAAACCCTGGCTGATTCCCTCGAAGGCCCCGGAGGGATTGTCTGAAAAGGACAGTCTCTTTGTTACGTCGGCCATGCCTTCCTTGATAACAGCGTTACGCGAGGGCAACCATGACAGGGCGTTGAAAGTTGTGGAAGATATTTCTGATTATCAGCAGGCGCACGGTGGTGAGCTCCTGCCCTCGAAAACCCGCTTAAAGGCCGAATTGCTCTACAACCGTCTGAACGTGTTTATGTGGCTGGCCACCTTTTTCTTTGTTTTGGGAATCTTTTTGGTATTGTACAACATTGCCGGTCTTATCCGTCCCCAGTTGCAGAAGAAGTGGATCTTTCGCGTAACCGCCTGGCTGGTGGTGGCCGGGTTTGCCTATCACACCTTTGGGATGGCCCTTCGGTGGTATGTTTCGGGGCATGCCCCCTGGAGCAACGGGTATGAGTCGATGATTTTCATCGCATGGGCCTTGTTGCTGGCGGGATTGGTTTTCAGTCGCCGTTCGCCTTTTGTTCTTGCCATTACGGCCTTGTTTGCAGGGGTCGTGCTCATGGTCTCTCACCTGAGCTGGATGAACCCTGAGATCACCAATTTGGTGCCGGTACTCAAATCGTATTGGCTTACAATTCATGTGGCTGTGATTATCGGCGGATACGGTTTCATGATGCTCGGGGCGCTGCTTGGATTGGTGAATCTGCTGCTCACGGCTCTGCAAAATATGGAAAACCGGAAACGGTTGTCCCTCACCATTGACGAACTAACCGCTATCAATGAAATGGCCCTGATCGCAGGACTTTATCTGATGACCATCGGATCGTTCCTGGGCGGTGTCTGGGCCAACGAATCGTGGGGACGCTACTGGGGCTGGGATCCCAAGGAGACCTGGTCGCTCATCACCATACTGATCTATGCTTTTGTGGTGCACATGCGACTCATCCCCGGGCTGCGGGGTAAAATGGCTTTCAATACCGCGTCACTGCTGGCCTTCGCATCAGTGATCATGACGTATCTTGGGGTCAATTACTACCTGAGTGGGATGCACTCTTATGCCGGAGGCGATCCGGTGCCAGTACCGGCTGCTGTGTATTATGCCGTTGTGATCGTGGGGGTGCTCATCGGCTATGCCTATTATAAAGAATCCCGGCTCCGCCGTACAACGGCAAAACCGGGAAAAAATGAAGGGGGATAAAAGCATTTACCACCACACCCCGCTGTTGCTCACAAATGAAATGTAGCGACCGCAGGGCGACCAGCTTGGTACGTTGATGGTTCCCTGTCCACCATAGAGGTAGGCGACCACTTCAGGTTCACCTCCGTCGGCCGGCATTCTGCGAAGATAAACACGTTTGTAAAACGGGTGATCGCCTGCCGGGATCTCCGGGCCGTAAGAGATGAAGACAAGCTCTTTTCCGTCGGGCGATACATGGGGAAACCAGTCGTTGTACTCATCAAACGTGAGTTGTTCCTGTTCCGATCCGTCGGGTCGCATGCGCCAAAGTTGCATGGTGCCTGTGCGTGCCGAGTTGAAATAGATGTATTCCCCGTCAGGCGAATACTCCGATCCGTCGTCCAGGGTTTCTTCATTCGTAAGTTGAATCTCTTTTTCATCGCTGTTCACAGCTTTTTTGTAGATGTCGTATTGCCCGTTCCGTTCGCCGGTATAAATGACATATTGATTGTCGGGTGACCAACCGTGCAGGTACGAAGGGCTTTCGGGCGTGATCCGCTCAGGTGTTCCGCCTTCCACCGGGAGGTGGTAGATCACTGAATTGCCGTCGTCCTCTTCGGCATGATGGCTAATGCCCATGCGGGAGCCGTCAAAAGTCAGCACATGGTCGTTGTTGTTGTTGGTGGCAAAATCCGTATCAATCTTTTGAGGGATTCCGCCCTTGGTTGGTATCCTGAAAAGAAAACCCTCGCTGTTGTAAATGAGGTGCTTGTCATCGGGTGTCCAGTTGGGGGCCTGGATGGACGTAGGAGAGGTGTAAACGATCTTTTTTTGGCCGGTTTTCACATCCATGACCTCAAGGTGACTGCCCAAATATTCTTCATAGGGCACCAGCTCCTCGGGGGCTGGTTTCACAAACCGCACATTGCTGAAAGTGGCCGTCTCGGTATTGGTGCTGTCGTGTGAACATACGAACAGACCTGCCATCAGGGTAGTATCCTTTCCTGAGACAGGGAGTTTGATGGAGTCCAGAGGTTCACCGTAACGAGCTACGGACATCACAAGGGTATCCTTTTGACGTTCCAGTTGCACCACGTCGGGTGCTTCTACCGGGGACCGGAGCTCAATGGTAGGGCCGTCCTGTTTTTTCCGGTACTGAAATGCCGTGAGGCCGTCCCCATGAACGACTGCACTGAAATGAGGAGAACCGGGTGTGTGGTTTTCCCGGAGCATCCAGCCCATTTTACGGTGCGGGTGTTGTTCGTCGCTGTCAAACGACATACGCGCCCTCAGAATAAAATTTCCCGATACTTCCCGCCAGGCAAAATGAAAGGCATCCTCATCGAACCAGATGTTCTCTCCGCTGCCGGTGATGGAATAGGTCTGACTTTCGGGATCATATTCCGCATGGCCCGGAATGTTGACTTTCCCAATGTCGTTGTGCTGGGTAAAAATTCCCGTGTCTGGTGTTTGAGCGTATAGCATAAAACTAGAGATAAGGGAGCTGATAAGTAAAATTGTTGTTTTCAAAGTTGTGTGTTTATGGTTCGTAATGATAAAATGACGATTGATTTCTGTATTTATGAAAAAGGGGAACAGGGGCTGATTAAACCACAAACAAAAAACAAAATTAAAAGTTTATGATTTAACCAGGCCGGCTCTTGTCAATAGGATTTGATAAAATTCATCAATGCCCGGTCGTGGTTATTTACAATTCTGCATTTGTTGTCAAAATACATGGTTTCACCGTTTTTCAAAGTATAAGGTTCCCACTCCGGCAGCACTCCTTCTACATTCGGATTCCCTTTTTTAGCAAAGTTCAGCCATGCGGAACTCATTTTGTCAGCCAATTGATATGCTTCTTCCGAGGTACCTGTCCATTCTGGTTTCAGGTCCACATTATTGAACGCCAAAGGAATGTCCAAGCCATGGAATGAGCCTTTTGTGGCATCATCAACAGGACTTTTCCATCCTAAAAAATAAGTATATAATGGAGCGCTTTCCCGTTTAGCCCTGGCATCTGCTGCCCTTATGGTATATGGTCTGAAAACCGTATCAATGGAGAGAAGATCCTGAGGTGTATGGTCAGGATATGCTTTTTCGAATAGCTCAATGTATTGATCGGTTTCATCGCCATATATTTCCGCCAACCGCTCTTTTGCCTGTTCCATCGTCAGGTCTTTTTCATCATAGGTCGTCTCCATAAGTTCGTTCATTGTTGTGCCCATTAAAAGCGGTATATCTTTTGAGATATCTGCAAATCCGGGACTGAATGGCTGTTGTAACAATACTTCACCATCTGCAGAAGGGGCAAAACCAAACATGGTAGGCGATCCGGGTTTTCTGGGTCCGGAGATCTTTTTTATCGCTTCATCGCCTGCTTTTGCAAGGTTTTGGTATGAGACGGTATCTAATTTTTCTACCTCGTCCGGCGTAAGGTCTAAATTTTCAAGGACAGCTAACCCCAGGTTTTGGGACTTTTCTTCAGTCATAACATTTAGTAATGTTCCGCTTTGAATGATGGCCTTGTTGAACAAACCTTTGGCTGCCGGCATACACATGAGGGTGCCAACTTTGCCTCCACCGCCCGATTCTCCAAAAATGGTTACGTCGGAAGGGTCGCCTCCAAAGTTCTCAATGTTGTTTTGGACCCACTCCAGCGCTTTCACAATGTCGAGCATCCCCACATTGGCTGATTTGGCATATTTTTCACCACATGCAGACAAATCAAGAAAACCAAGAATGTTCAAACGGTGATTGACAGAGACCATAACAACATCCCCTTTTTGAGCCAAAGCTTTTCCATTTGTCATGGGGTCACTGCTGCTGCCATTACGAAATCCTCCTCCATGCAACCAGAGCATGACCGGACGCTTTTTGTCATCCGATATTTCAGGTGTCCATACATTCACACTAAACAAATCTATTTCATTCATTGCGGAATCTGCAATCCAGTTTACCCGCTGTTTGGCTGCCGGCCCATATTCCTCACATTCCCGGACACCGTCCCAGTCTTCAGGTTCTTGTGGGGGCATAAATCTTTCGGCCCTGGCATAAGGAATGCCTTTGAAGGAAAATATACCATCCGCAACACTGCCGGAAATAACGCCGGAAGTGGTTTCCACAACTGCATCTTGGTTTTGGTTCTTTTTTAGGTTGCACCCTGTGAAATAAAATCCGGTTAGAATTAAAAAAAGGAAGGTAAGGGTTTTTAAATGTCTCATAGAATGAAAGTTAATTTTTTCAGCAGGCCCGAATTAAGGGTTGAAAACCCCTCTTGCAATTGTTTGTAAATTTTTAAAAATCAATGAATATATGCAAAAAATAGGTTAAACAAAAGGAAATAAGTATTTTAATAGATTGATTCCACTCAATTTTTTAGATATGACTCCCAGAGAAAATGCCTGCAATTAACATCTATATATTTGTATATAATCGATTTATTCGAATCAGAATTGCCGTTTGTATGCCAGCGTTTCTCGAATAACAACAGACATGAATTCATTGATCAATAACTAATTACGATTTATTTCTTTGTTATGAATGCAGAACAAAGGTTTAAAATTAAGCATATTCATCAATTTGCAAAAGATTATTTGCATTCATGGTTTCCGAAGCTACCTTCTTATGTGGCTTTCAATACACGGTTAAATCGTATGTCGGAAGCTTTAAAGCGTTTATCTGATATACTCATGACGACGCAGCGTCCCGATGATTCTACCCCATGAGGTAACTAATGTTTCGCCTATTTTGTATAGTCATTGTTGTGCTTGTATCATTGACACATAATACATGTGCATCAAGATAAAAACTAAAATCTCTACTGTGTTTTCCTTATTTATCAATTTTATATTCTACTTACTATAATTTGATCCTATAAAATGAGGTGCTTGTGGTTACGAATAGCTCATTTTTATTCTTACCTCCCCAGGTCATTGAATGTACACGTTCATCCACTTTGATTCGTTTCATTTCATTTGCGTCATTATCTAAAACAAGTATTTTCCCTTCGGCTAAATACAAATTGCCTTGCCTGTCAGACACATTGCTGTACTCACCTCGTTTTACAAATTCACTCATATTTGAAAGCATACCCTTGTCATCTACATCAAAACGGTAAGTGATTTTGGGATTTTCATGGGTCACATAAACAGGTTCGCTTTGATTTGGCGAAACGCCCATGAGCTGTACCGAACGCCCGAGATCAAACGTGTTGGGAATAATCGTAACACCATCTGGTGCAATAAAGCTTGTTTCGGCGATACCCGTGGCTACATCCTTAAAATCTTCTCTCCACCGGTGGGTCGGATGGATTACACGTTCTACATTGTTGATCTCATTCGTTTTCTTAAGCTTTAGTGGTTGCATGTCATCCGCATGATCAGGATTTATGGCATAGGCCTGAATTGCCCAGCCTCCATTCCCCCAACCACTATATAAGGGATTATTGTCGGGCAGTGTCTCGATTAATTTTGGCTGTTCATCATCTTCAAAGCCTGGTTGTGGATCGTAACGGCAGATTACGATCAGATTATCCCGGGTGTCAACGGCCAGAGAAAAAGGCTTGTAAGGGTAATCAGCATAGACGGATACTGTGTTGGTTTCAGCAGACCAACGGTATACACGCTTC
>JAWOCV010000062.1:0-3349 GCA_046483585.1 Marinilabilia sp. | reverse complement strand
ATTTCTCAAAAGTGGGAAGTGTTGGATTTAAGGAGGAAAAAAATGACAAGTTTTTTTGTTCACAATATGAAGTAGATGATTGAAAGGAGGACTAGCACATGTTGTGTTCAGCCAAAAGCGTCCCGATAGAGAAAATCCCTAGAGCTCGATGAAATTTTTTCTGAGGGCGATCTGGGTCAGGTCGGTAATGGGGTCTGCTTCCAGCTTCTCCATGATGTTGTACTTGACGGTGTCTGGGGTCGGACCAAGCCATCACGAGCCATCATATTGATTTTCAATCAGTATTTCGCCAAAAGCACTCTGAGGCCTTAGAGCCAATTTCTTATGCTCAAAAATGCCCTTGTAACCCGCTGGGGATTCCCGGAGTTCATAGCTCCCATCACAACCAATCACCGCGTGCCCCTCGCCCTTGTCTCCAAGGTCTTCCTTCGTGGCGGTGACAAACGCCTCGCTGCCCACAGCAACGCTCTCCGTCCATTTCGCATCTCGAAGAATATTGCCTCAGGGAGATAAAGAGCTGGAGTATAATTGTTTGGGGTCTTTCGATAAACTTAGACACGAGGTTAATCAGATCGAAAGTATTGCCCATTTGACCCAACTTGAGCAGCAGGCTGAAAAGGCCTTTGATGGCTGTTGCAAAGATTGAAGAGTTTTCAAACAAGAAGAGAGAACCAAAACCCGGTGTCAGTGATCCACCGAAAATCAAACCCCGTTGCGTGATCAAACCTTCTGAATTGGCAGGAAAAACCCATCCGGAGAGTATTGAGGATATCAATAAATGTATTGATGAACTCAGGCAAAAGATGGAAGCCTCCATCAAATCCGGGCAGCATATTCAGATTGGGTAGACCATGGATGGCTCTGATTGCACTGATTGAAACATTAAAACCATCTGAGAAATCCGTATAGTCTGCGATAAAGATAAAGATCCTTTTCGAGTTATTTTCTCTTGAAAATCCATTTTTATTGTGTTAAATATTAATTTAAACATATTTTAAGAGAAAAATTATCGGAGAAATGAAATGCTAATATCTTTTTCAATTGAAAACTGGCAATCTTTTCAGGAGCAGGCAACCTTTTCCATGGTTGCTGGCCGTGAAAAACAACATCTTGGACGCGTCCCGTATATCGCTAAATACAAAATGCGGGTACTGCCGGTAGCAGCCATATACGGAGGGAACGCTTCAGGTAAGACAAATCTCTTTAAGGCGCTCAGTTTTGCCCGTCAACTTGTTGTCAAAGGCACACAACCCGACGCCATGATTCCAGTGGAAGCCTTTCGATTAGATCCTTCATGTTCAAAAAGGCCAACTCGTTTAATCTTTGAGCTGTTTATCGATGACCAGTGTTATGAGTTCGGATTCAGAGTAACCCGTGAGCGCGTGGTTGAAGAGTGGCTTGCGGAGATCTTGAAGACGACGGAAAGGGAACTTTACCGGCGTCAAGAAGGTGAAATTAAATTTTCATCTACACTGGGAAAGGACCAGTTTCTACGTTTTGCCTTTCAAGGAACCCGTGATAATCAATTATTCCTCACCAATGCCGTTAACCAAAAGGTAGAACGCTTTAAACCCATTTATAACTGGTTTAAAGATAGCCTAGTCATGATTGCACCGGACAGCCGCTTCGAGCCTTTTGAACGTTTTTTTCAGGAAGAGCATCCTCTGTACAGCCACATGAACCTAACACTTAATCATCTTGATACAGGAATTTCTCGTTTAGGTGGAGAAAAGATCGAATTTGACAGTCTGGCACTGCCTGAAAACCTCAGGGCCAAGCTTCGGGAAGAGATCCCGGAAGGTGCCACCGTTCGTCTACTGGCGGAACCTGTTGGTGAACGCTTTATTATTATGCGCCGAAATGGAGAGCTGGAAGCCCGGAAATTAGTCAGTTTTCATAGTGATTCAACTGGAAAAGAAATCCGGTTTGATATGAAACACGAATCGGATGGAACTCAAAGAGTTATTGATTTGATCCCGGCCTTTCTGGAGCTTGCGACAACCGGTAGCGGAAAGGTTTATGTCATAGACGAAATCGACCGAAGTCTGCACACGCTGTTAACCAGGGAATTGTTGACCGGTTATTTGGAATCCTGTTCTTCTAATACCTGCTCTCAATTATTGCTAACTACACATGATGTGCTACTCATGGATCAGAAGCTCTTTCGCCGGGATGAAATGTGGGTGACTGAACGTGACATTCTGGGTTGCAGTTCTTTGTTGGCTTTCAGCGATTACAAAAATATGCGGTACGACAAAGATATACGAAAAAGCTATCTGCAGGGCAGGCTTGGGGGTATTCCACGCATACTTCTTTCCGGTTCTTTTAACCCGAAAGATTCTTTCAAGAAAAGAGGCAAAGACTGATGCCCCGTAAAAGGCGACCTTTTAAACGACCAAAACCTTTTCGCCCCTATCGTAAGCTATTCCTTATCGCAACGGAGGGGGCGAGAACGGAGCCAATCTATTTTGGAATATTCAATAGTCTTCAAGCCACAATTCAAGTAAAACTTCTTCCAGCCAGAAAACACGATAGTTCTCCTCTCCAGGTTCTGAAACTCGCAAAGAGATTCGTAAAAGAAAAAGGTCTTAACAAAAAGGATGAGATCTGGCTGGTTATAGATCGGGATCAGTGGACTGATGAACAATTGCACGATGTATTGCTTGGTTGTCAGGCTTCAGCCTTTAACCTGGCAGTCAGTAATCCCCAATTTGAGTATTGGCTCTTGCTCCACTTTGAAGACGGGAGCGGGGTGACAAGTTCGAGAGATTGTACACAAAGGTTATACAGGTATCTTCCGCACTTTGAAAAAGGCCGCTTGGAAGTGCATAAAGTCGAACCAGGCATACTCGATGCAATCAACCGGGCAGAGGCAAAGGATAATCCTCCATGCGAGGATTGGCCCAGAACAAATGGTTCAACGGTTTATCGACTTGTAAAAAGATTGAAAGAATAGACATGACAACAGATTACACAGATAGCACTGATTAATAAAACACCAAAAAATTATCCGTGCCATCCGTGTCATCCGTAGCTAAAATTTTGATCAAATATTTGGGAAGTTAAAAGGAGGATCGAGATGGATAAAACCATTCTTACTTCTACACAGTCTGAAGCATTTCGCGAAATCAAAACCCAGGTAACAAAGCGCTTCAGTATGGTGGATTTTCTTTTGTACGGTTCCGCCGCAAGGGGGGAGGCGGAAGATGAATCAGACCTGGATTTGATGATCATTCTTTCAGATCCGGTCTCCCGGATAAAACGCCATGAAATCACGGATATCGTGTTCGATGTCAACCTTCAATTCGGGACGAATTTCAGCACACTGGTGGTTGACCAGGAATCCTGG
>JAWOCV010000176.1:0-3537 GCA_046483585.1 Marinilabilia sp. | reverse complement strand
AAGTTTCTTTACTTGTAAAGAAACTTTGCCGAACGGGGGTGCGGGATTGGTTAGTGCTACGCAAGTATTGTTGTCCGCAGATGGCACAGATTTACGCTGATATGAGATTAGCACCCCGCTTCAGCGGGGTGATCAGCGACAGCCCCCCAACCGGCCGTTTATATAGGATAGGTCCCCAAAGTGTTGGGGGGTATATAATTTTGTTGCTAAAAGAGCACAACCTTTTTTCCGCCTTCCAGCTTTCAACTTCCAGCTTCGAGCTTCGAGCTTCCAGCTATCTTTCCCTTATTGTAAAGCCTTCCTTCACTAAAAAAATGACCCGTCTTCATTGCCTGTTTTTCAACTGGTACGCCCTTATGGCCAGCCTCCTTTTTCCCCTCTTTTCACTTCACCAAAAAACTTTCCTGAAAAAAATTGGCTAATCGAAGCAACTTTTTCCCTTTTCATTCGTCTATCTTAACAAAGTATTGGCTAAGTTTTGATTTACAGAGGACTTTCCTTTGAACAGCAGAGCAAATACACCTGAGAATTAAAGGGATGATTAATTCCTTTCGTAACATATCGAACAAATAATCGTATAGATATGGTATATATTTTGTAAGATGGGTTGTATGCCATATGAAATTAGCAGGGTAAGGGATGCCACAAAAGAGAATGTGTAAGTTCTTGCATGCGAGGTCCCTGTCTCGCCGACAGGCAGGCATCCGACCAATAACTTAAATAAATTATTTACGAATGAAACGAGCATGACAGGGAGTGTCACAAAAGAACATGTATAAGACCCAATCATGCGAGTTCCATCAGACCAATAACTTAGACAAACTTTATACTGATGAAATGCCAAAATTAATGCAATGACCCGAAAATCAAAGACAATCATTGATTGACGGATATAGGGGGAAATAATTTTCTATGAACGCATTGTAAAATGTGTTAATTTTGGTAAAAAGCTTTATATTTGTATACTAATCCAAACCTCTATGACCATAATTAAGCATTCATACCTTCGGGAGAAGCTGAAACAATTACTTGATAACCGGTTTCTTCCGAGATGGCTCGTTTTGATCACCGACATATTGATCGTGGGTGTGGCATTCGCGTATGTCTATTTCTTACGGTTCAATATTATTGATCGTCCTGTGGATGTGCCGGACATGCTTCTTCAGCTGGTTGTTGCGCTTCCGTTTTTTTTGCTTTCTGCTTTGATATTTCGTTCCCACCATGGCATCATCAGGCATTCGGGAATGCACGATGCCATTACCATATTTAAGACCCATGCTTTATTTTCAGCAACCCTGTTTTTGATCAGTTTTGCCGGGTCGGCTTTGTCGGCACGACTGGTTATTCCCAACTCGGTGATCATTCTGCACTTCTTTGTTTCGGTTTTTGCGTTGCTTTTTATGCGCTTTATGGTGCAGGTGATCTTCAAAAAGATCATGGGGCCTTCGACCAACACCCGGAATGTGCTGATATACGGAGCTGGAGATATGGGCTCCATTACCGCCAATGTGATTGAAAAAGGCGACAACATTCATTACCGGGTGGTGGGATTCATTGACGACAATCACCACCTTTGGAAGAAAAAGAAAGCCGGGATTCCCGTTTATTCCCCCGTTGAAGGTTTGGGTGAGGTGGCTTCCCGGCGAAAGGTCAGGGAAGTGATCATGGCCATAGCCGAAGACAACATTTCCATAACCCGCAAGAACGAGGTGGTGGATATGTGCCTTTCGCGTGATCTGAAAGTAAAAGAAGTGCCGGATGCCCGGTCATGGATCGGCGGGATGCTCTCTCCCAACCAGATTCGTGAAGTACGTATTGAAGACCTGCTGGGGCGTGATCCCATTCATAACCGGTTTGATATGGTCGCCGGCGGGATTACCGGTAAGCGGGTCATGGTGACCGGAGGGGCCGGATCCATAGGTTCCGAGATCGTTCGTCAGTTGGTTAAGCTTCAGCCCGAATCCATAATCATCATCGATCAGGCCGAATCCATGCTTTATGATGTTCAGCTCGAGATTAAAAAACACCTCGATAATGTGCGTCTTTATGTTTATGTGGCAGATGTGACCAACCGCCATAAGATGAATGAGATATTCGCACGCCATCATCCCCAGATCATTTATCATGCAGCAGCCTACAAACACGTGCCTCTGATGGAACAACAACCCTCCGAAGCCATACGCAACAATATAGGGGGGACCAAAAACATAGCCGATCTGGCCGTGGAATACACCGCAGAAAAATTTGTGATGGTGTCTACCGACAAGGCCGTGAACCCTACAAATGTGATGGGGGCATCCAAGCGGGTCAGTGAAATATACATCAATTCATTGTCCAAAATCCGCCAGGCCAAAACACAGTTCATCACCACCCGCTTTGGAAATGTTCTGGGATCAAACGGTTCAGTGATCCCGTTATTCAAAAGACAAATTGCAGCAGGTGGCCCTGTTACGGTTACCCATAAAGATGTGGTGCGCTATTTCATGACCATCCCCGAAGCTTGTCAGCTTGTTATAGAAGCCGGTTTCATGGGGAAGGGGGGAGAGATTTACCTGTTCGACATGGGTGAACCCGTCAAGATCTATCAATTGGCTGAAAAGATGATCTTCCTCTCCGGGTTTACACCCCATAACGAAATTAAGATAATAGAAACCGGCCTGCGCCCCGGCGAAAAGCTTTTTGAAGAGCTGTTGGCTTCAAAAGAGACAACGCTCCCCACCGAACATGATAAGATCATGATCGCACGCATCCGTCCCTATGATTATGAACAGGCGGTAAAGCGGATTGTTGATATGCTGGATGCCATCAAGAAAGAGAGTGATATGGAGCTGGTAAGCAGGATGAAGGACATTGCTCCTGAATTCAGGTCCAAAAATTCGCCCTACGAAAAGCTTGATAAGCTGAAAGAAATTGAATACTATGAGGCCGGAATGGAAACCGGCACTCATTAGAAATGTCATCCTGCCGGGAGCTTGTGACTGGTCCCGGTTTCAATCGGGAAGGAGGGACGACGAAGGATCTGGCTCTTACCAAACGAACTTTCATGGATTCTTTGAAGCAATAACAGATTCTTCGCAAGCTCAGAATGACGGAAGAACAAGCTCATAACTTGAGGGAGATTCTTCGCAGGGCTCAGAATGACGTTAGTACAAGTGTCATTCTGAGGAGGCAACGACGAAGAATCTGTTCTTCTCCCAAAAGTATTTTGATGGATCTTTCTTAGCAATAACAGATTCTTCGCAAGCTCAGAATGACGTTAATCCAGGTGTCATCCTGAGGAGAATACGACGAAGGATCTTTTCCTGTTAGCAACAGTATTTGAGGAGATTCTTCGCAGGCTCAGAATGACGTTAATTCAAATGTCATTCTGAGGAGGATACGACGAAGAATCTCTTCCTTGTTGAAGATTTTCTCTTTTTAGCCGCCCTGACCAATGAAAACCTATTTTGTATACATACTTACCAATAAAAACAAAACAGTTTTATACGTAGGAGTTACAAACGATCTGGTGCGCAGGTTGGAGGAGCATGTTAATCA
>JAWOCV010000004.1:0-9414 GCA_046483585.1 Marinilabilia sp. | reverse complement strand
TCCTTAAAACGCCGGCCAAATCCATTTTATGAATGTCATAAGCTGGTTGTAACACTATTTCCTCATTTCCGGTATTCACTTCAACCAAAATGCCGGCTTCAACCAATCTATAAGAAAGATCAGTGACAAGCCTGAACGGGATTTTTAATCTCTCTGAAAGTTCAGCGACCGACAGCGGCTTTTCCCCTTGGTCAAAATTTCGATCTACTTCCCTGATGATCAAAATACTCACCAACTTAAGGGCATAGGCACTGATGTTTTTGGTATCCACTTCAAATTCAAAACTCTTCTCGTTTTGATGTGCAAAAGCAAGTTCTGCACCAAAAAGAACGATCATCCAACTGAACTGCATCCAGATCAGAAACAAAGGTAACGCGGCAAAACTACCATAGATGGCATTGTAACGCGAAACACCGACCTGAAAATATATATACCCGTATTGGAGCAACAGAAAGAGAGAACCGGCTATGATTCCGCCAAAAATGGCAGATAAAGGTTTTACCTTGGTATTGGGCATGATCATGAACAGAAGTGAAAAAACCAGCCATATCATGATGTAAGGCGCCACCCAAACAATAAAGCCACTGGCAAAACTGCCTACCCCCAAATCGCGGATACGATTGGCAATGAAAACCACTATACTCCCGGAAGTAACCAACAGCAAAATCGCCACCAGCAACAAAGAGACATAATCACTGAACTTCCTGATAAAAGAACGGGAACGCTTCACATCCCAAATATCATTCAAAGCCTCTTCCACATTATTCATCAGTCGCATAACAATAAACAACAGAAAGCCAAAACCAATTCCAGCGATCATCCCTCCTTTGGTATTGTCAAGGTATCCCAGGGCAAACTCCTGGATCCAGACCACAACCTCTTCATGACCCACCAAACGGTTTTGAAGCTCTGTCTCAAGAGTTTCTCTGAAGCCAAACCCCTGCGCAATCCCAAAGGCCATGGCAACCAAAGGAACAACCGAAAGCAAAGAAAACAAAGTAAGAGCGGAAGCTTTGATATCACATTTATCAATAATAAAACGACGAATCGCCAGAGAAAAAATCCGAAGAAATCGTATCAACCAAAATTGCCGTTTGGTCGTATCGTCAGGTCTGATCCGCCATATCTCCTCAAGCAGAAAATGTCTTATTTTATGGATGGTCTCTTTCAATAGATCGGTAGATTTTTAGATTTAAGATTTAAGATGAATCGTACAAAGTTAATAACCTGAATTTTAAGACAATGGATCTTAAAAACATAAATATCTGTTTTTAAAATGCTTACAATAGTCTAACGGACTATTGCTCTTTTATAAAAAAAAAGAATAAAAAAACAGCAAGCCTGTAAGCCGGATTCTGTCCCAAAAGGGTGCCTGTCATTGATCTTTAGCCTGAGTCACCCCAGTCTTTTTTGCGACCTACCCTTCCCGGCTTCCACAATGGAACCGGAGCGAGCAACCCCGTACCCCGAAGAGGAACCGGGATATACATGGTCTTGCAACCCGCGGGGTGTACGGCTTCCGATGTCACCACCGGAACCGGTGAGCTCTTACCTCACCTTTTCACCCTTACCCGTAGGCGGTAGTTTTCTGCTACACCTGCATGACCTCACGGCCATCTTCCTGTTAGGAAGCGCGGTGCTCTGTGTTGTCCGGACTTTCCTCCCTTATGGGCGACAGGCCGGCTTGCTGTTATTACAAAATTAAGGAAAATTTATTCAATACGGAAGGGTGAATATTCATCCAAAGGAACCAAATGAGCATTCGGATACCCTTTTTCTTGAACCTTTTTCAGTTCATCAAGTGCTTCATTGCCATCAAATTTTCCAACAGTATAGCGATAAACACGATCGTCATGATAAAATTCCATAACATGATCAAATTCCTCAAATTCATCGGTATAAACCGGATAACGATAGGCAGCAATCTGTGCGGTGTAAGTCTTATCCGGATCAATGGTATCTTTATCTTTTACAGATTTATCCCCTTTGAGATTATAATCACTTATGTCAACGACAAAACATTGCGAATAGCCTTTTGACTTGACCTCAGAAACTCCATCCCTGGCCGCTTCTGCAGAAGCATAAGAGCCAACCGTGTACCTGACAAAACCATCCGAACATTTGAACTCCCTGGCCTTTTCAACATTCTTAAAAAACGATGGATTCTGAGGTGGTTTTTCCAACGCTAATATCTGAATGGCAAAATAAGGGGCCGAGATTTTATTTACTGGCACAATTTTCTTTTTTGTACGTAAATGGGACAGTTTATCAGCATGCCCCTCAAATGCCATAGTTTGGAAAACCAATATGGCCAGAATCCAAAGTGAATATCTAAGATGTCTATTCATTGCTTTCTGTCTTTTTCAAAAATGTCTTCACAATAAAATATGTCAAGAAACTTTGGTCACTCCCGGGTTTAAACGATTACTGTTCAAACTTTTCCCAAACAACCACTTCGATTCTGCGGTTTTCGAGATGTTCTTCTTCATCACAAACCCGGCCCCGCTGACAATCGTTAATCAAATATCTTTCACCATATCCCCTGGGAATCAAATTTTCTTTACTGATTCCTTTTTCATTCAGGTATTCCTGAGCCTTTTCGGCTACATCCTGAGAAACCTGAAGATTTTTGTACTTATTTCCCCGTGCGTCGGTATGCGAATTAAGCTTAACAACAACATCAGGATGATTTTGAAGATATCCTGCAAGTTTATCCAGCACTTCCCTTCCTTCGGCGGTTATGTCCTCTCCTCTGTAAGGGATCACAAGATTTCTGATATCGTCCAGTTCGGCATCATCGAATACAGGTGTCAAAGCAATCCCGTTTTGGGCAATGTCTTCGAGCTCCATAATATCAACCCTCATCTTCTGATCCTGATAATCATCTCCCTTGTTTAACCGGATTTCAAATGTCTGACCTTCTTTTCTGAAATCATCAGGTAATGTCAAATGAATTTTCCCATTCCGGTCGGTAGATCCACTGGTAATATTATTCCCGGATTCAGTATCATTGACGGTAACTTCAACATCAGAAACAGGATCATTATTGTAAGAGCTTCGTACGGTTGCAATCAGAGCATCCGGGAACATTGACACATCAGATTCTTCCTCTTCTGGTTCCTGCTCTGGTTCTGGTTCTTGTTCGGGTTCAGATTCGGTTTCTTGTTTATCCCGATCGGCTTCATCAAAGATGAGGGGGGCCCCGGAACCGCTGTCCTCAGACGTTTCGTTATCGTCATCCGATCCATCATCCTGAGATTGTGGTTCAACATAGAATATAACATCTTCGCCACTGGCAAGACGATTCGAAGAGAGAAATCCCTGAGCCGGATCATTGGGGTCAATCACATAACCAAAGTCATCCTTATTTGAGTTGATCGGCTGCATCATATTCTCAACATCTCCCCATTCTGTTCCTTCCTCATGAGTGGCTTTAAAAATGTCGAGTCCGCCAAAACCAAGATGCCCGTCACTGGCAAAATAAAGATCATATTCACGGCTCACAAAAGGGAAACGCTCATCCCCAAAAGTATTAATATCTGAGCCAAGATTCTCAGGACGTCCAAACCCTCCGTCAGACTTTCGTTCAACGATGTAAAGATCAGTACCACCATGGCCACCGCTCATATTGGACGCAAATATCAGATACTCGTCATCCGGGGTAACGGCAGGATAAGCACAGTCATAGTCGTCGCTATTAATACCCAGTTCCTTTTCATTTCCCCATTCGCCATCTTCGTATGTTACCTGAAATATCTTTATACGGCTTTCTCCTCCTCTAACTCTTACACTACGGGTGTAGTACATGGTTTCCTCATCAGAAGTAAAAGAGATGGCTCCAACATGATAATCAAAAACGAGATTTTCAGAAAACAATTGCTGATCCTGTATCTCTCCGTCTTCAACCTCTGAATAGTATAGGTTAAGAAACTCTTTGCCATAACGGTCCACTTCATCACCGTCTCCGCTGGCGGAAGAATAAACAACCCCATCTTTATAAAACTGAATTCCAAAGGACTGACCAAAAGTAAGAAGATCAGAAGGGTTTACAAGAAAATCTGTCCTGAAGGTTTCATTTTCCAAAGCCCACTCGCACGACTTTATGAGTTCACGAATCTGAGAAGCATTGCCAATGCCTTTGTCCAGACATTGTTCGTAAAGATCAATGGCCCCCTGGTAGAATCCAAAACCCTGAGCAGCTGAAGCATAATTAAAAAGATTCTCTCCTTCGAGATCCTCTTCCAATTCCTGATACATTTCAAAGGCTTCATCAATTTCGTTCAGATAATAATGACAGTTGGCCATTCTGATCCTTGTATCAACATCCAGATCTTCCCCCTCGTCTTCAGCTTCGGAATAATGTTCAAGAGCTTTAAAATACTCTCCCCTCTCATAAAACGTGTCACCACGTCTGATGTCCCGGCTCTGACCAAATACAGAGACAGAAATGAAAACGAACAAAAAAAGAAGTGATGTTATTTTGTTTAGCTTCATACCTTTCTAATTTCTGTAAAAAAGCAATTTAAAAATATCTAATAGAACGCATACCAGGTCGTGCATTAAATGAAAAATCAAACTGCAGACTGATCTCATGTGTTCCGAAATTATTGAACTGATTCAATTCACTAATGGGATAATCAAATGAATATCTAACAGTAAACTGGTCATTGATCACGTACTCAGATAAAAAAACCACATCAGAAATGGTGCGATAGGATAATCCCAACCATAACCTATCCATTACCAATACATTGGTTGAAACATCAAATTGCATTGGGGCTCCGTAAACCTGTTTCATCAGCATGGTGGGCTTGACCTTATAATCACCCCAGTCAAAAACATACCCTCCATACAAATAGGTATGCATGTTTTCCGGGTCAAGGGTGTTTTTAAATTCTCCTACATCGCCTGCATTTTCATCGAATTGGTTAGAAAAAAATTTGGGGATAGAAAATCCGATAAAATAATTCTCAGAATAAAAATAAGTTCCAAAACCAAAATTTAAAGCAATCTTACTTTCTTTTCTATCATAAACGGGATCAGCAGGGTTTGTTGTTTCCGCCCGGAGGCCATCATAAACAAGCGAACTGGCACCGGCCTGCAATCCAAAAGAAACAAAACGGTCATTACGGTCCAGTTGTAATCGGTATGACGCAGAAGCAAAGGCATCAAAAGTATTACTAAAACCGATATGATCATTGACCAGTGAGAGGCCAAGTCCGAGATTGGTCTCTTCAATGGGTCCGTGAACATTAAGCGCCTGATTCATGGGTGCGCCATCCATTCCAACCCATTGGCTTCGATGGATCAATAACCCGCTGATAATATCACGGGTTCCATTATAACCAGGATTCAGTAACCCCTGATTGGCAATATAATGGTTGAACTGATATGCATCCTGTCCTTTCACCAGACCTGAACAGAAAATAGAAAACAACCAAAATAAAAATAATAACTTCTTCATAGTCTTTGGTTTGGGTTTTAAAAGATAAAACCACTTCAACAATTATCGTCTCAATTCCACATACCCATTGAATTTCTTGGACACAATATCTCCATCCACATTGGCCCGTATGGTGTAGACGTAGAAATATACACCATTGGGTAATTTATCGCCGATGGAAACCATCGAACTCACATTCGCTGTACCATCCCAGTTGTTATTGTAGTGTTTTCCTTCAGAGCGGAAAACCAGGGTACCCCAGCGATTGTAAACTTCCAGTGTAGATTCTTCTGCTTCAGAACGATCATCCACAACGATCTCGAATGATTCATTTACGCCATCATCATTGGGTGAGAATGCATTGGGAATAAAAATGGATTTATCATTATCCAGGTTTTTGTTGCCTACATACACATACAATTTTCCTGTATCCTTACGTTCCGGGAAATTATTGTTCTGTACAATATATTCTATTTCTTTTTCACCATAAAACGACGGGGCTTTCTCAAACGTTATCACCCCATTCGCCTGGATGGTGAAATCTCCTGCCAGACTTGAATGTCTGTAATCTTCATCATCACCGGTAGCAAGACGAAAATCCAATTGTCCCTCATCAATATCGTAAAATACATCATTCGCTGATACATCAATTGAATCAGAATTAACCCCTTCAGGAAGATACAAACTGTCATCATTAGCGATCAACATCTCTTCAAGCATGGTCAACTGTCCGGTCATTGTAACTCCGTCACAAGGAGTATCTTCATAACGCCCGGTAACTTGATAAACTCCGGCGCTATCAATATTCAGACTATCCTGATCAATAACAACATTACTTCCTTCCCCGTCAAGATAATATGTTACACCATCCTCAACTTTTTCAGAATCAAAATAAATCCATTGATTAATTCCCAAAGAATCTTCCGGATCATCCATGTTGGTAATCAATTCATCAAGGAAGAACAACTGTGGTTCTGGATACTCCTCCAAAGAAACAGACGTGGAAGGCTCAGAAAAACACCCTGAATCAAGGTCGCGTGACCTGACAACGTACTCCCCTTCTGTCACTTCAAAGAAAGACTCGTCTGATCCGTTGCTGAATATGCGATCAAGATGTTCATCACTGTCAATATTTTGAGAATCATATAAATAATAAGTAATATCACGATCCTCTTCATATTCATTTTCAATACCGATTACTCCAAAATTATCTTCAGGGCAATAGTCTTCTGCATCTAATTCTGGTCTGGTAAGTGGATCCGAGAAGTTAACGTCAATACGATTGGTATATTCGGCTCCACAAACACCATCTTCTTCGCCAATTTTGATATAAATATCTTCAATTCCTTCAACATCAGAACCATCCAACATCCAAACAATACTGTCATTTCGTTCTGTGGCTTCTTCCTGATCCATTATCAAATTATCATCACCATCAACTAACGCATATGTCCAGGAATCCTCATCATCACTAATATCATAACCAATTCTGGCTTCTTCTGCGTAACAAACATTGGTATCATACTCAGGATTCCCAACAATAGGTTTAATGGATTCAATAATTTCAAGTGAATCTGTAGCATCCACTGAACAACCGCCATTCTCCCAGGAAGCGCGAACCATATAAGTTCCTTCGCTCAAAGGTCCCAATTCAATGTCATCTCCTTCAGCTACGACTTCACGAACCAGTTCATCATCGGAATCAAAGACACTGTAAGTAACACCATCTTCCACTGTTTCGGGTGAAATATTGGTACGGCTTCCGTCAATATTGCAATAATACAGGGGATTTTCGGTAAAATCCGGGGCTGCCGGTGAAGGCAGTTGTTCAACCTCCATGCTATCTTTCATGCTGGAGGTACAACCATATTGTGATATGGCGACCACAGAATAAGTATCTTCTTCAGTCACAGGCTCAAACCAGATTGAATCCCCGGGAACAGACGTCTCTACTTCCTCTATAATCCGTTTACCCATGTCAGTGTGTTGTTGCAAGACGTAGGTCATTCCATCCTGGGAATTATCGACACCAAGGTCAGCACCTTCCTCATCACAATAAGCTCCGGAGCCGATCATATTAAAGGAAGTGGGTAATGGTCGTACTATAAGCTCCGAACGATTAAGCATCTCATTGTTGCAAGCTTCATTATCTTCAGAAAGCCCAATAACAAAATATTCTCCCTCCTCATTAACGGGACTGAAAGACAATGCATCACCGTCTCCCTCCAAAATTTCAATGGTATCATTCTCAGTCTCTGAACTACCGGCCAATACAAATGCATATTCAACGCCCGAATCAGAATCCTCCAGGTCAAATACAAAACCAGCTTCACCATTACAAATATCTCCCTCTTCGGGTTTTAATGCATAACGCTCTATAGCATCAGCAACATCAACTTCAACACTTTCGTCCAGATCATCACTACAACCATATTCGGTAGTTGCTTCAATATAATAAGTGGCCTCGGAGTCTACCACAGGCGAAAATTCAACAGAATCAACGGGATCAGGCCCCACCAGTTCCTCCGTTTGGTAAACACGGTCACCAGCCTGGTCATATGTAAACAACCGGTAAGTAACATCAATTTCAGGATCGGCAATACCGATCACAACACCGTCGTCACAACCACTGCCACCTTCATCATAGACATCAAGGCTTGTTGCCGGCATGTCACGTTCTTCAACTACCGTATCTCCCAAAACGACGGAACATTGCGTGTCTGTATCAATTCGCCGGGCTTCTATACTGTATGTATCGGGCTCAGTGACTTCAAAATCAACCGGATTTCCGTCTCCCTGTTTCCAGGAACTTTCATCGGAGCTGTTGTTGATCCAGCGATATTCAACATCGGTCTCCGAATCTTCAATACCGATTACAGCTATACCACCGGAACCGCACTTTTCCTGGAAGATTTGAACATCAAATAGTTCTGGTAAAGGATCGACAACCACTTCCAGTTCATTGCTAAAATCTTCACAGCCAATGTCAGTAATTTCAGCTCTTACCTGATAGGTCGTCTCTTCCGGGAAATATTCCGAGCCATCGTTCATAAATTGTATGTCACCGCCATCGGAAACACCAACTGAATCATCCAGAACATCTCCTGTTTCTGCATCGATCAGCTCGTAAAGAACATTTTCAGTTTGGGATATTTCGAGAGAAAGCCGCACACCGTCACTTCCTTCACAATAATGACCGTCATTACCATCCAGGTCAATGAGATTGCCGGACTCGGGATCATCCACCGTCTCAACAGAAATATCATTGTTCATCCGGTAAGTACATCCGCCGGAAGAGATGGTCTCCACGTAATAAGTTCCCTCATCAGAAAAGGTTCCGAAACCAATACCCTCGCCATCTCCGGTTTCCGTAACAAGCGAATCACCATCGCGGAATAATGTATATTCTATACCATCTTCCGAGCCTTCAAGTTGAATATCAACACCATCTCCATCTACACAATAACGTCCGTCATTGTCGGCCAACAAATCAAATGTTTGAAGCTCATCCACATCAATCGTAAACGAGCCATCCATAAATACCTCACAACCAGAATCGTTAATAGCCTTAATGGCATATGTGCCGGCAGTGTTGTATTCTCCAAATAGCAATGGCGAAGGCCCACCGTCTAAGGTATCAAGTGCCTGATCTCCGTTGAGCATAAGAACATAAGTATCTCCGCTCCAGGAATCTTCAAGGCCAATTTCATAACCATTACAATCTGTCTCTGTTCTGTCACCGTCTATGGTTTCTCCGTCTACCGTCATTGGATGAACTGTGGGAAGAGAATGTTCCACAATTTCTATGGTATCACTTAATTCATAATTCTCAGGAACATCTTCCCAGTAAGCCTTTACCAAAAACCCGGTTCCGTCGGGAGCATTTCATCAAGAACATCATTCCAAACCACCGGATCGGATCCCTCATACGGAATAGATGAATAACCGGTTGTCTCTTCATTCTCGTAAAG
>JAWOCV010000271.1:0-10901 GCA_046483585.1 Marinilabilia sp. | reverse complement strand
GAGCCGGTTTACAGTCACGACATACAAACCGAAAAAGCTTTCGATTTTATCAGAGAAAATCAGGATGATCCGTTTTTTCTGTATCTCGCTTACACCATACCTCATGCCGAGATGGTGCTGCCCGATAAATACCTGAAACCTTTCATTGGACGATATCCGGAGGGTGAGCCCTTCCCCGGTGGTCACTATGGTGCACAAGAACATCCACGGGCAGCCCTGGCAGCTATGATCTCGCACCTTGATTCTGATGTGGGGCGCCTGATGGACCTGCTCAAAAAGCTGGGCATCGATGAAAATACACTTGTGGTATTTACTTCCGACAACGGCCCGCACGTGGAAGGCGGCAACGATCCCGACTTCTTCAACAGCAATGGTCCGTACAGAGGATACAAACGGGATCTGTATGAAGGAGGCATTCGGGTGCCATTCATCGCCAGGTGGCCTGGTATAATCGAAGAAGGAAGAGTATCCGACCACGTATCGGCCTTTTGGGACATGTATCCCACATTTTGTGAAGTGGCAGGCATAGAACCTCAAAAAGAAACCGACGGCATTTCCATGCTACCCGAATTGAAGGGTGAAGTCCAAACCCAGCACAATCATCTTTACTGGGAATTTGCTCCACGTGGGGGCCGCCAGGCCGTTCGCATGGGCAAATGGAAAGGCGTACGCTACAACCTGGACAAAGGAAACCGGGAAATTGAGCTCTATAATTTGGAGACCGATCCGGGAGAAACGGAGAACATGGCCGGTCAGCATCCCGAAATCACCGAAGAGATCCGTAAACTTATGAAAACTTCCCGGGAACCGTCTCCCCTATTTGACTTCCCGTTGGATGGGGAGTAGTTCTGTTCTGAGTCATAAACTTAGTCAGGGTTTCACTCGAAGTGAAGCCCTGACTAGTTTTTAGAATTTTAGCATCTCCGTACTTCAAAATATCATCATACCCCCTATATTTGCCAGAGACAAAAAAGTTCCGCCATGCCCTGGACAAAAAAACAACTTTCCATACTGGCCATTGTAGCCATCACATCCTTTATGGGAACCTTTCTCATATCATCCATCAATATAGCTCTGCCTGCTATTGAGAAGAGCTTTGGTCTGGACGCCGTTACTCTGAGCTGGGTGGTCACCGCTTTTCTTCTGACCATGGCCATTATGTTGCTGCCGGTGGGACGATGGGGTGATCTCACAGGGATCCGGCGATTGTTCAAAGCCGGGGTTGTACTCTTTACCTTTTCATCGGTACTTTGTGCCTTTGCCCCCTCCGGGTTCTGGCTGATCATTTTTCGTTTGATACAAGGCACCGGGGCAGCACTCACCAGTACCACCGGACCGGCCATATTGGTTTCGGCTTTTCCTCCCCAACAGAAAGGAAGGGTTCTGGGAATCTCTGTATCGGCCGTCTATCTCGGACTTGCTTTCGGTCCATTCTTTGGCGGATTTCTGACCCAACACCTTGGATGGCGATCCATTTTTGTCGTGGCCACCATTTTGGGATTCATCGTGATTACCATAACATATCTGTATCTTGGCCGGGATGAGATCCAAAACAAAGACAACTCTAACGGAATGGGCCTCAAGGGGCTCATCTTTTATATTCTGGGTTTAACGGCAATGGTTTATGGGTCTTCGGTCATTCCGGAGGTTAAGGGATGGCTGTTGATCGCCGGAGGTTTGATTTCCCTCGTTCTGTTCTGGCAATTCGAAACCCGTTCCCCACGGCCGGTCATCAACACCAAACTTTTCACCCAAAACCGTTTGTTCGCATATTCCAACATTGCTGCCCTGATCAATTATAGCGCGACATTTGCCATTGTTTTTCTGTTGAGTCTTTACTTACAGAAGATCCAGTCTTTCAGTCCCCGTGAAGCCGGACTGATCCTGGTGGCCCAGCCGGTGATGATGGCACTGTTTTCCCCCATAGCCGGACGTCTCTCCGACCGCATTCAGCCCCGCTACCTGGCTACCATCGGTATGACCATGTGTACCATAGGACTGGCCTCCTTCGCATTTTTGGGCGCATTCACGCCTGTTGGGATAATTGTGGGATTGCTGATCTGGGTAGGACTTGGTTTTGCCTTTTTCTCATCCCCTAACATGAATACCATCATGAGCTCGGTAGACCGCACCAAATATGGTGTAGCCTCCGGGTCGGCAGCAACGATGCGGGTGGTGGGCCAGATCGTGAGCATGACCATTGCCACTTTCTTTTTTGCATTGTTTTTTGGTGGTGAAGCCGTCGAAAATATTGAGAACAGCCTCTTCCTGAAGGCTATGAAATTCGGTTTTTTCACTTTCGCCCTTATTGCAGTGGCTGGCATTTATTTTTCTTACTACAGGGGGCGTATTGAAAGGGAGTAAAAAATATAGTCAGGACCTCACCAAAAGTGAAACCCTGACTAAAACATCTTATTCGGGAGAACCCTCTTCAGACATATCTTCCCCAAAATTCACCGACCCCAGATTGGTCAGCTCATAATCACCGGGTGTAAAGGTCATATTGGTTTTTTCATCAATCTCGGTCACCTGCATGGTGTTCACTTCTCCGGTCTCCTTATCCTGACTCCGGCTTTCCATCAGGATTCCGTTGAAAATGCCATGCGAATACATGGCTGAGCGAAAGATCGTCCCGAAAGCATCCCGGCTTTTCCATTTCACATCTTTGGTCACCCAGAAATTTCCCTCGTCTTCATCACTGGAAAATTCATACTCTTCACATTTATATCCGAGAATGTTCTTCGTTCGTCCTGTTTTGTTGACATTGTCGTTCATGTATTCGACATCTTCCTCATATTCGCTCACATAATCCGCTTCATCGTCCCCCTCATCTTCACCAAACATTTTCAAGCCATAAACCACTCCGGTTTTTTCGCCTTCTTCGTCCGACAAAATAATGGTTGCATCATTGGCATAATCCATAATAAAAACGCCCTTTGCCGGGCCTTGCATGTTGTCGGGGGTACCCGAGACAAACTCATAGGCAAAATCCTTTTCTCCTGGTGTAGTGTAGGTTACGATCTCCCCCTCATCAAGCACCTCTCCCTTTTTGTCCAGGTTGCGGTACTGCATCTTCATCCGGGACGAAAAATGATACCGGTCGGCGATGGGAACCGGCTCAGATGAAACCCCCATCTTCTTCATCATAGAACTCATCCGGCGCTGATTGCGCTCTTCCGCTGTGGTCTTCGACTTCGTTTTTCCTTCTTTGTCACCCTCTACAGCCTCTTCGGCCTTGTCAAATCCCTCATCGATCTTTTCGTCAAGTTTTCGTTCGGCCCTTTCTTCGGCCTTTTGTTCTACTTTTTCGGAAGCTTTTTTGGATACACGCTCCAGAAATCCCTGAGCTGATATTGTCGTTGAAACCGACAATATAAACAGCAAACAAAATAGTTGAATCAATCTCTTCATGGCCTTTCATTTTAAGATGTTAAAAACATGAATAAAGGCCTAATATATTGGTTGATCCAACGATTGTCAATATAAATTAGCTTGATGTCCTCATTTTATTGACAAAATCTCACAACAAATGAGATTTTCTCTTTATCATCGGGTAGGCAATTCAACTATATCTCATCCAAAGCCTTACGGGCCGAAATTAACATTGGCTCTACGTCGATGGTAGAGCCGGCGGCCTGCTGCATCCACTCATCCGGTGTCAGTCGGCCCTGTTTAAAGATACGCAGGACTTCATCTGCAAAATCATGCTCTGCCAAATGCTGTTCGAGCTGAAATTCTATAATATTGCCATAGGCATAGTTCGAAAGATAAAGCGGATTGCTGATCATGTGACTGTAAACAGCCAGAATTGGCGAATCTTCCTTTCCATAGACCGGCGCAAAAAAATCGTTCCATATTTCCCGGGCAAGCTTGGTGGTCTGATTTTTCAGTTCATCAGCAGAGGCATCCGGATGCGCATAAAGCCACTTCCAGACCCGCATGTCGAGGAGCGAAACCCCCATGATCTCGTAAGCCGACCAGAGCACATCCAGTGTCTCCAGAGCCTCAGCTTTTGGATTCTGATCTTCAATTCCCAGCAGCTGAAGATCGCGTTTCTGAAAGATAAAAGCCAGCGCCTCGGTGAAAGCCGTATTGGGGACACCGTTCATCATGTAATGATCCACGTCATAAAGAGAGATGGTCTGCTCCACATTGTGTCCGAATTCATGAATGGCAATGTTGTATCCTTTGTAATCCATACCCTCTTCGGAAATTCGTGTACGCAGGTGTGACTTCTGGCCTTCCATGGCCGCCCCCCAGGCATGCCCAGAGCCGCGCGCGGGATCCACGGTGATTTTTTCGCATAGGGAACGGGCCTTTTCTTCTTCAAACCCCAGTTGCATCAGCAAATCGGGAAGACCCGCTTCAAATGCCTCCGCGTCAGGATAACGCTCCCGTGTAATAGCTGTCAGTTCATCTTCATCAATGCTGCTCCGGGCTTTAAAACCATCGTACCAGATATCAAAGGGTTCAAGCGGTCTTCCGAGTCGTTCTTCCACAAGATTGCCCACATCTTTTAACACATCCGATTCCAGAAACTCCACGAACAAAGCTTCCACCTCGGGTTGGGAAATTTCCATACCGCCTTCAAACGCCCGTTTGATGTAGGTGTCAAGCGGGGAATACGGGTCCATGGCCTTTAAAGCCTGAAAATTGTCGATGATGTGCTGATACCGTGTATCGGGCTCGGATTCGACCTTAACAGATTCACCGTCTTTCATCAATTCATTAGAAAAAGGATTCCATTGGTATTCATCATTGTTAATAACATCCTCTGGAATGGTCTGGTCTATGATCCTCGTCATGACCTTATAGATCATCTTTTGTTTATGAAGCCCCTCCTCTTCATCCGCATAATTGGCTTTCAACTCGTCCCGGAGATTCCAGTGAGATAAAAGCACCATATCCTCAGGAAAAGGCCGGTTCCCGTTTTCATCAACCAGGTGACCGGCATAGATGTTATACTGACTGATATAAATATCGGACCTGGAACCCACTCTGGAAGCTTCCTGTTTCAGATCAGCAGGTATCCGGGAGGTAAAATAATCTCCGAGCCGGGCCATGGCCCAATCACTTCGGTCCCATTCCCCGGCCAGCTTTTTCTTTTCCTTCAGGGAATACCAGGGGAAATTGAGAGCCACCTGAAAACCGATTTTACTGGCATATAAATCCTCGTCAAGATGGGAAGACGCACTAAAGCCACCAAATAACTCGTCAATGGCAGTAATCTCACCCATAGGCAGGTGCAGGGGTTCTTTTAGCTTCAGGGAAATTTGATTGAAATGTCCCTGTAAAATTTCCAGGTTGCGACTGACTTTTTCGAGCAGCAACGAACGCTCTTTTTCATCTGCCACATAATGGTTAAGGCAAAAGTCATGAAAATCATTGCTGTCTCCGTCCTTTTCCCGCCAAAGTGTGGCCAGATGCTTTACCCCATTTTCGACCTCATCTGCTTTAGAGGGATATTTTTCGGTTAATGCCTCAATGGTGGCGTCCACGGATTCACTTTCAATGTAAAATGAAGATGCCGAACGGGCATCAGTCGGAAAAGCCAAAATCATCATCAGCATACTTAAAAAAATGAAACATGATCTCATATTAGTATTTTTTACGGTTTAATTCTCAAAATAACATGATTTTCCGAAAACTGCCAACAAACTCTGAAAATACCGAAAATAAAGGCACAGAAACAAAAACCGATCAATCATAAGAAAATCAGCATCCTAAACATTAGGTTATAAACAAAATTCCTTCTAATTTTACAATTGTATTTATTAACCCTAAATTTTATTATCATGTTAAAGATGATTTTGTCCGGAGCCCTCGGACACGATGCCGAAATCAAGGAAGTCGGCAAAAAAAAGGTGATCAATTTTGATGTTGCCGTATCGATGGACTACAAAGACCAGCAGGGCAACAAAGTTGAACGAACCGAATGGGTGCGCGCCGCCCTCTGGAAAAATGATGGCCAGAGCACTAAGGTAGCTGATTTCCTGAAAAAAGGACAAAAGGTGCTGGTTGAAGGTGTTCCTTCCAGTGATGGGTTTAAATCCAAAAGCGGGGACATCAAATCGGCACTGAATGTCAATGTGAAGGAGCTGGAGCTTGTAGGCTGAGTTTAAATTCAGGGTATTGCATTACATAAAATTGCGGGGCCGTCTCTCCTGAGGGACGGCCTTTTTTCAGGCAGATGCTTTGGGATCGTTTCCGGGAAAGGCCTGCAAATGCTCAAGCATATCATTAATAGCAACAGTCTGAATAAAACCTTTAACGGAAAGATCTTCATTTAGGTTTTCCCATGTAATGCCTATGCCATTGCTAATCAACTCCCATTTTTCTAACTCATCAAGCGTAGCATTATTTAAACGGGGATAAGAAGATATTTTTGTTTCCAAAATTTTCCCATTATTTAAAATAACTCCTAAAAGATCCACTTCTTTATCTATGATCACATTTTTTATACGAAGCCCCTTTTCAAAAATCAAAACATCAATCGGATCTTTTGCCCTAACATTCTGGCCTTTATCTTCCAAAGTACTCATCCCATGCTATTTTTTAAAACAAACACCCCGACCGAGAACAAAACATATGCCAGTACCGTCATCGCTATTCCGCCCATGCCAAATAATAAGATAGATAAAAGGCCGATCAGCAAAAGAAGATACCGCAATGCATTATTACCTTTTAAGCCGAAAGTTTTAAACTTCAACGAAAACATAGGGATCTCGCTCACCAACAGAAAACAAAAAACCACCAAAAGGGGAAATACGAACCAGGGGGTAGACAAAGCCAACCAACCTTCACCCCGGGTGAAAATCAGATGAACGAGGGCAACGGAAAACATGCCGGTGGCCGTGGTTGTCAGTCCCAGAAACGATTCCGACTGCCGGGTGTCGAGATTAAACTTGGCCAGCCGGAGTGCCGAAAATATCGTCAGAACAAACGGCAATAACAACAGCAATTGTTCCAACAATGTTCTTTCAAAAAAAGCCACATCCCAGCTTCCCGAAAAATGAAAATGCAAAAGACTCACATAAGCAGCCGCCGGCGCCAGTCCGAAGCTGATCAGATCACCCAGTGAATCAAGCTCTTTGCCTATATCGCTATAAGCTTTCAACATCCGGGCCGCGAAACCGTCGGAGTAATCAAAAACAGAGGCGATCAACACACTCCAGGCGGTAAGGTCGGGACGTCCCTGAAATGCAAAAACGATGCCCACAGCGCCAAAGAACAAGTTTAAACTGGTCAAAGTATTGGGTATATGTTTCAGTAATCCCATACAAACAATTTTTGGAGGTTTCCGAAGAACCGGCTATAATTTTCTCCAAAAATAACTTTTTATGCCCACGATACCACTTTTGAGAGATCTTTTTGGACCGAAAACGGCAAAAGTTCTCAGGCAAAAGTTCGTGCAACTTTTTCTCATCTTTTCCGTATAACACCATTCGAAAAACCAAAATTGTCACAACAAAACCCATTTCCTTATGATCGTAAAATGGACAGAAGACCTCTCCGTTGGTCACGAAACTCTTGACCAGGAACACCAAAAGTGGATCGCCCTACTCAACGATTTTTATAAGGGGCTGGTGGATGGCAAATCAAAAGAAAAGCTGACCGATCTGGTTGTTGGTATGCTTGATTACACCAAATACCATTTCGCAGATGAAGAGCGCTATATGAAATCCATCGGGTATCCCGACTTTGATGAACACAAGGAAAAGCACGAATTCTTTGTCGAGAAGATCACCGAATTCTATGAGAAGATCAAAAAAGACGAGCTGATTCTCTCCCTGGAAGTCACCAATTTCCTGAAGACATGGCTGATCAATCACATCAAAGGGACCGACCAGGAATACGCACGTTTTGCCAACAACATTTGACAAAAAACCACTAAACATTCGTATTATGATCAAATGGACCAACGATTACAAGGTCAACATTCCTGAAATCGATAAAGAACATCACAGTTTGTTCGAAATGCTTAATGAATTTTACAAAGGCATTGAAGACGGGTCATCCAAGGAAAAACTGGCGGATCTCATTAAAGGCCTGCTCGATTATGCGAAAGTCCATTTCTCCAATGAGGAGGATTACATGAAATCAATAGGTTTTCCGGGCCTGGAAAAACACCGGGAAGAGCATCAGGCCTTCATCAGGAAAGCCTCCGAGTTTTATGACAAGTTCACATCCGGCAAACTGATTCTTTCCCTGGAAGTAACCAATTTCATTAAAGAATGGATTGCGAACCACATCAAAGAAGAGGACAAGCAATACGCCATATACGCGGGAACCACATAATATCATGGATTGTTGTTAACGTCTTTTCTCTTCCGTCAAGACGAATGCCCGGTTTATCGCACAAGGCGAATTGAGGGTATGAATGCTTCCCGCAACAAGTAATTTCCATAAAAAACCGGACAAAAATTTGATATTATCCAAAAAGGGCATAATTTTGCAGCAGATTAAAAACAAAAACAACAATACGGATATGATCTTTTCAGTACATCACCAGGCTCATCATCATTACTGCCTCATATAACGAGGGGAGCTGGTTGTACTATGCAAAATAAAATACGCTAAAGGCTTACCTCGTTGGTAGGCCTTTTTTTTTGCCTGATGGCAGTGAACAATAAGGGCTGAAAAATATTTAAAAATAAATTAAGACGATGGAAACAAAGCTAAGAATCGCTCTTCAGAAAAAGGGCAGGCTATTTGAAGAGAGCCGGGATCTGCTCAAAGAGGCCGGGATCAAATTCAACCTGGGCAATGGCCGTCTGGTGGCCACGGCATCAAAATTTCCCGTGGAGGTGCTCTTCCTTCGCGATGATGATATCCCGCAAACCGTAGCAGACGGCGTGGCCGATATCGGCATCGTGGGAGAGAACGAACTGGAAGAGAAAGGTTTCTCACTGAAAACCGTTAAAAAACTGGGTTTCAGCAAATGCCGGTTATCTCTTGCCATCCCGAAAGAAGAGAAATACACAGGGCCGCAATGGTTTGAAAACAAAAAGATTGCCACCTCCTATCCCGAAATTTTGAAAAAATATTTTGCCCAAAAAAACATCAACGCGGAGATTCATGAGATAGCAGGTTCGGTGGAAATTGCTCCCGGGATCGGACTGGCCGATGCCATTTTCGACATTGTAAGCTCAGGAAGCACTCTGGTGGCCAATCATCTCAAAGAGGCTGAAAAAGTAATGGACTCACAGGCCGTGTTGGTGGCCAATGAAGATCTTTCAACCGAAAAAAGGAAGATCCTTGATCAGATGATATTCCGCATCAATGCGGTAATGGAATCGCATGCCAACAAATACATTCTTTTGAATGCACCCAACGACAAGGTCGACCGGATCGTTGACATCCTTCCGGGCATGAAAAGCCCCACTGTACTGCCTCTGGCCCACGAAGGATGGAGCTCCGTCCACTCGGTTATCCAGGAAGACCAATTCTGGGACGTCATCGGCCAGCTAAAAGAGAACGGTGCCCAGGGCATTCTCATCGTTCCCATCGAAAAAATGATATTGTAAAACTTTCATGCCATGCAAACTTACAGATTCCCGAAACCGGAGGAGTGGGGTAAACTCACCGAAAGGGCTGTCAGCAACCAGCAGGATGTGATGGAGACGGTCCGTCCCGTTCTGGAAGCGGTCAAACAAAAAAAAGATGAGGCCCTTAAAACGTTCACACAAAAATTCGACGGAGTTTCCATCGATTCTTTCCGGGTTACGGACGAAGAGATCAGAGAAGGGTGCCTTCAGGTAGACAGCAAACTGAAGGATGCGATCAACACAGCCCGTCTCAATATCCGAACCTTTCACGAGAGTCAGAAACAACCGGTGCGGAAAGTAGAGACCACGCCCGGGGTGGTTTGCTGGCAACAGAGCTCCCCCATCGAAAAAATTGGCCTTTACATTCCCGGAGGATCTGCCCCGCTTTTCTCAACGGTGCTTATGCTGGCCGTCCCGGCAATGGTAGCAGGCTGCAAAGAGATTGTGATGTGCTCACCGCCGGGGAAAGACGGGAAAATCCATCCGGCCATTCTCCTTGCGGCCCACCTGTCGGGTATAAAATCCATATTCAGGGTTGGAGGAGCCCAGGCTATTGCCGCCATGGCTTACGGTACAAACACCATTCCCAGGGTGGACAAGATCTTCGGTCCGGGTAACAGTTATGTTACAGCTGCCAAACAGCTTGTTACACTCGACGGGATCGCCATTGACCTGCCGGCAGGTCCATCCGAAGTAGAGGTTATGGCCGATGAAAGTGCCAATCCGGTCTTCGTGGCTTCCGATCTGTTGTCACAGGCCGAACACGGTCCCGACAGCCAGGCCATATTGGTGACCACCTCAGAAGATCTGATAAAGCAGGTGGAACAGGAGATCTCCAGGCAGCTTAAATCCCTGCCAAGAGCCGAAACCACCAAAAAAGCTTTGAAAAACAGCCGTCTTATTCTTCTGAATAACCTGGATGAAATGGTGGAATTTACCAACCGGTATGCTCCCGAACACCTCATCATGGCCGTCCGCGATTACAATTCCACTGCAGAAAGAATCATCAATGCCGGGTCAGTATTTCTGGGTAACTATACCCCCGAAAGTGCAGGCGATTACGCATCAGGCACCAACCATACCCTCCCGACCTACGGATACGCCCGGGCATATAGCGGTGTCAATCTCGACAGCTTTTGTAAAAAGATCACATTTCAGGAAATATCACAAAAGGGCCTCCGAAAACTGGGCCCCGTCATAGAGACCATGGCAGCGGCGGAACACCTGGATGCACACAAAATGGCCGTTTCGCTCCGGCTGAAAAACATGTAAACAGGAGATTAAATCAACCTTCGCGCCTAACTGCTCAGATCAGAAATAATTTAACCTAAACTTGTTTAGCAAATGAAACCC
>JAWOCV010000266.1:0-6747 GCA_046483585.1 Marinilabilia sp. | reverse complement strand
GTACGATGACGGTTGTCAAACATCACGGAAGGCCCTGCACCGGTCACCCAACCCCCGCTATTGTTCAGAAAATCCGGAGAACCGTCTTCAAACTCCCCTGGAAACCGATTACGAACCATCAAAACTTCTCCGCCAATCCATAATGAGCGGGTAATATTTCTTAGAAAAAACCAGTTTAAACGTATTTCACGCCGGTCAAAATAATAATCCTCGTTCTCCCCTGCCGGCCAGAAACGGTCTTCACGACTGTCCAGAAACCCCTTACCCCTGGCCAGCCATTTTTCATGAAAATACCACTCATGCTCGATCAGCAATTGCTTCATCCCTTTGGTCGAAGCCTCTGCATTGACCGTTATGGTGTTGACATTTCCCTCCCGCCGACTGTTCCATTTCAGAGCAGGCATCACTCCGTAAACAAACCCGCTTCGTGGATTCATCCCAATGGCAGGATACACCGTGAAAACAAAATCCTCATGCTTCCAGGTGATCAGGTCAAGAACATTTTCCCCCAACCGGGCTACATTCTCAAAAAGTCCGAAATGACCGTTACCCATTGTATCGCTTTCGGGAAGATGCTCTTCACCGGCCCTGACCATTTCACCGAAAGCAATGACCGTAACCGGCAGAAGCAGCATAATGCACAAACTTCTCCGAAGTGTTTTAATATATGTCATATTTTACCTTTGTTGAGCAATAAGAATAATGCGAAGCATCGCCATTTTAACATTAATAACATACTGACAATCACCTTTATTTAACCATATAGAAGGGAAAGTCTTTCGTTTTCGTATCCGCTGCTTGTTTGAAAAAACCTGGAATTCATTCAGTCTCTATCAAATTCAGCGGAAAAATAATGGTTTTTTGTAACAATTCCCCCCGTTTTTTCGTTTGTTTGAGAGGGCAGATGGACCATACCTCTGATAAAGAATTAAACATTTTGAAACAAGAATTGTCTATATAGTGCCCGTCTATAAAACCGGGAAAGTGTTTTACAAGAGCTGTGTCTGTCTGTTCATAAAGTGCCGGTTGCGAGGCATCGCTTTCGCGTATCTTTAGCAGAGCAAAGCTTGCGACCGCGTGCCGCCTAAAACTTTAGCGCCGTGCCATCGGCGCTTCGTCGCGGAAGCTATGAAGCGTAAGAGACAAACCTTTGGCGGCCGATGGGTGGCGCAAGCCCGAAAATACTGAGTTTACCTGAGTAAATGAGTAATTTCTGGGCAAACGTAACAGCCTGCCCCGTCTCTTCGGGAAAGCAAATGGTACTTTATGGACAGACACTAATTACGCCAGAAGCGGTATATACAACTTTATGATCTACAAATTTCGCATAATATCCAGTGAAAACGATAAATTTATCAGAGAAGTTGCCATAGACAGCCAGGCCACTTTTCTTGACTTGAACAATTTCCTCATGGAAGAATGTGGCTATGAGCAAAGCCAGATGACTTCATTCTTTCTTACAGACAGGGGCTGGCACAAAGACACCGAGATCACGCTTATCGACATGACCGACGGACAGGTTCCCGGCATTAAAGTGATGGACAAGACCAAAATAGGCGAACTGATCACCGAAAAGAAACAACGCCTTTTGTTCGTATTTGATCAATTTGCCGAAAGAGCTCTTTTTCTTGAACTTTTCGAGATCAAGGATGGGCAGGCAGGGATGCCACAATGCATCCGGCGGCAGGGCAACCCACCTCCCCAGTTCGACAAAGAAGCCCTGGAAAACGGAGATATTGGCGACATCGATCTTGGTGAAATATTGGACGATGACGAATTTCCTGGTCATGACGATGCCGGCAATGATGACGTGATCGACGAGGAGGATTTGTTTTGAATCACCGGAAACATGTTGTCATAATAACAGGCCCTACAGGCATTGGCAAAACGGGAGTTAGTATTGAGGTCGCCCGCCACTTTGGGTGTCCCATCATTTCGGCCGATTCCCGCCAGATCTTCCGTGAAATGAAAATCGGTACAGCCGCACCTGCTCCTGACCAACTTGAAGTTGTACCCCATTACATGATCGGAACGAAATCCATTTTTGATTATTACAACGCTTATGAATACGAGCAGGAAGCCACTGCCATCGCGGAGGATTTACTGAAAATCCATGATGTCGTTATTCTCACCGGCGGATCCATGATGTACATTGATGCGTTTTGCAACGGCATCGATGAATTACCCACAGTGGACCAGCAATTGCGGGAGGAACTTCAGAAAAAGTATGAAGAAGAAGGAATTGAAAGCATTCGCCGGCAACTGAAGTTGCTGGATCCCGTTTTTTATCATCAGGTGGATTTGAAAAACCCCAAAAGACTCATTCATGCACTGGAGATGTGTCTGATGACGGGACGCCCCTATTCTGAAATGCGTACGAACCCGCGAAAACAGCGTCCCTTTGGGATCATCAAAACAGCTCTCGACATGGACAGGCAGGATCTGCATCACCGCATCAATCAAAGAGTGGACCAGATGATCCTGGAGGGACTGGAACATGAAGCCAAAACCCTGTACCCTCACAAACACCTCAATGCCCTGAACACAGTAGGCTACAGGGAACTGTTCAGTCATTTCGAAGGAGAAATATCCCGCGATGAAGCCATCAGGCTGATCAAACGAAATTCCCGCCGTTACGCAAGGAAACAATTATCGTGGTTCCGCCGCGATAAAGAAATATCGTGGTTTTTGCCCCATAATCCCAACGAATTAATTAAATTTGTAGAAGACAAAACAGGCCGGGGCCCGGATTTAAATTAAATTTATCTTTCTCGCGGTTTACAATCTTCTGAGAAGGGTCCCGGCTTTTTTCCTCCCCAAATGACATCAAGGTACTGCTTTAACATACGGATATACGGGATTTGCATTGAGAACGGATATGTTCTGGTGAGCGACGAGTATGTCATGGATATGTTCATGACCAAATTTCCCGGCGGAGGTCTCGAATATGGTGAAGGCCCCGTGGATTGCCTGAAAAGAGAATGTCGCGAAGAAATGGATCTGGAGATCAATGTAACACACCATTTTTATACCACCGATTTCTTTCAGCCAACCAGGTTTTATAATCAGACTCAACTCATCAGCATATATTATTGCTTTGAGCTGCCTGTTGGTCACAACCTTCCTGTTTCAAAAAAGAAGTTTGACTTTGAAGAGGTGAAAAACGGGGCGCAATCTTTCAGATGGATCCCAGTTTCTTCTTTAAATCCTGAAGAAATGACTTTTCCGGTGGACAAAAAAGTGGCCGGAATGCTCACTGCAATAAAATAACATCCTCCTCATCGGACCAAATTCATCATGCTTGTGCGGCAAACACCAGCGGAACAGAACTGGCATTGAGGGGATCCCCACCAAAATTTCCCCAAAATTCAATATTTTGATAGCCGCTTTCTTTCAGAAGGTTTTCAATTTGTTTTTCCCGAATGGGGTAAAGCCGGACCAGGTTCCGTATGATCTTCCCTGAAGTCTTCACCGTTAAAACAGTTCTGAAGTCAATATGCTCCATATCTTCAACAGGATCGTAATATCTTTCAAAACGGACGTGTTCATTATCTATGGCGGACAAACCCCGGATATCCTGATCAAGTATCCGGTCATAATTGATGATCTGTACCATCAGTTTACCACCCGGTTTCAGAAGTTTTCGTGCCTTTTTAAAAAAATCGGCAACCTCCAGGTCATCGGACAGATGAACCAGGGTGTTTCCAAAAGAGACGATCCCGTCAAAAGTTTCGGGTGGCCAAACATTGTCAATATCAAGAATATCCAATTCCCTGAAACGGATATCCAAAACTTCAGACGATCTTCGCAAGGCTTTGCGGATCATTTCTGCATCCAGATCAATACCCTCCACCCGCGCATCCTTCTCAGCAAGTATACGGGCAAGATTACCGGTGCCGCATCCGGCCTCCAGTATCATTTTTCCGGATAACCCCTCCAGCTTTTCCTCTACAAAATTGCCCTGAGCTTGAGAAGGAGGAAAGATATAATCATAATATGAAGCTATGGACTGATAAAAAGACATGTACAAGAAACATTAAACCAATGGAATATGTTCAGTTTTGCATTCAAAAAATTATATCTCTTCGGACACGGCATACACATTCCGGTTAGGCCGGTTGCGGGAAACCAGTTCGGCCAAAAAACCCGTAACAAAGAGTTGGGTTCCCAGGATCATACAAACCAAACCTATGTAAAAGAAAGGATTGTTGGTAACCAGGGGGGCAATGATGCCATTGGCCACACAATACAGTTTATGTGCACCAAGCCAGATGGCCAGACCAAATCCCAGAAGAAACATAAGTGTTCCAAGAGCACCGAAAAGATGCATGGGACGATTCCCAAATTTCGATATAAAAATTACCGATAAAAGATCAAGAAAGCCTTTCAGGAAACGCTCCATCCCGAATTTGGTTACGCCATACCGGCGTTCGCGGTGACGGACCACCTTTTCGGTGATCTTTCCAAAACCTTCCCTTCGGGCGAGAATAGGAATATAGCGATGCATCTCGCCATAAACCTCGATGTTTTTAACGACCTCACAGCGGTAAGCTTTAAGGCCGCAATTAAAATCGTGAAGCTTAATTCCTGATACCAGGCGGGCCGTACGATTAAACAATTTGCTGGGGAGTGTCTTGTTCAGTGGATCGCGTCGCTGTTTTTTCCAGCCGCTCACCAGGTCATAGCCTTCTTCACGAACAAAAGAATATAGAGCGGGTATCTCTTCAGGGTCGTCCTGGAGATCTGCATCCATTGTTACCACCACATCACCTTTTGCCGTCTGAAAGCCGGTATTCAGAGCGGCCGATTTTCCGTAATTCCGGCGAAAACGAATGGCCCGGATAAAAGAGTATCTCCCCTTCAGATCACGAATGGTTTGCCAGGAATGATCAGAACTCCCGTCATCTATCAAAACAAGTTCAAACGAAACTTTCATCCGGTCGCAGACCTCATCGATCCACCGAACCAATTCCGGCAAAGATTCTTCTTCATTAAAGAGGGGAACAACTATTGACAAATCCATTATTCAATATTTTTCATGGCATCCGAAAAAGGATCGCCTTTCCGTCGCTGGAAAATGGCTATAATCAAAGAAAAAATAAAGGCTGCAAGACCGGCGCCCAAAATACCTGAAAGGATCATCATGACAGGATTTGCCGTCAGTTTAAACATCTCTTCCATATTGGCAACTTCATTTTCAGAAACGCCCATTTCCAGATAGGTCTCCTGCATTTGTACGATCATCTCCTCTACATATCCGGGATTAATGACCTTCATATACAAAAAAAGGTAAGCCCCCAGAATAATACCTGAGAGTATCCCCATCCGGGTTCCCATCCAAACTCCTTGTCCGTATGTCAGAAGACCGTCCTGAAAACGATCGCGATACCTTATCATGGACACATGGATAAAACCGATGTAGATCCCCCACGTCAGCAAATTATGGAAAAATGAATCCATAAGTCCTGTCACGTGCGTGATGAAATAAGCAACCGCCAGGGCAAGCCCCATAAAAGTACCCTGATTCAAAACAAAGCGGGATTTCAGTTTCCTGTTCTCAATTTGTTCTTCGTCTCTCTCTTCGGACGACATCTCGTTCATTGTCAAAGAAAATTTTAGATTTAATCACAAAAACAAAGACCATTGATTGGCAATGGACTATTCTGAATAAAACACAGGGCTAAAATACATAAAAAGTATTGGAATAAGGAGAGTGCTCAGAAAAACTCTTTCCGCCGGAAAGATCACCCCCGCTTTGTGAAAATAAATTTACCAAAAACAACTTGACAGCAAACTCTTTAGCTAACAAAGGTCACTGCAGGCGAAAAAATTTCACAGCGGATGTTTGCCGGCAATGTATAATTTTCTACTTTTGCGCCCGGGTAAGTCCTATACGACCAGCTCCTGCCGAACTCCCCCAGGGCCTGACGGCAGCAAGGGTAGGCGGTCGTAGCGGTGCGATATAGGTAGCTTACCCACCCGCCAATGTAGCTCAGTTGGTCCAGAGCAGCTGATTTGTAATCAGCCGGTCGGGGGTTCGAATCCCTCCATTGGCTCATAAGATAAAGTTCTTTGAACATGCGGGTTTTGCAGAAGAACTAACAAACTGCATCTCAAACAATCCAACACTGATCAGAGCCTCCCCGGCCAACTGAGACCAACCGGAACAGATGGATTGGCGTACATAGGTTAGGAAACGAGCAAAATAACGGGGAGATACCGAAGCGGTCAAACGGGGCAGACTGTAAATCTGTTGGCTCAGCCTTCGTAGGTTCGAATCCTGCTCTCCCCACATCCGTGTCACCTGCCAATGTAGCTCAGTTGGTCCAGAGCAGCTGATTTGTAATCAGCCGGTCGGGGGTTCGAATCCCTCCATTGGCTCAAAAGATTGATCAAAATGATCTTTGAAAATGCGGGTTGTGCAGAAAAAAATTGAATATCTGCCAATATAGCTCAGTTGGTTCAGAGCAGCTGATTTGTAATCAGCAGGTCGGGGGTTCGAGTCCCTCTATTGGCTCAAATTTTTTTCGCCAAATTGTTTGGAACAATATATTTTTTACTATATTTGCAGTCCCAAACGCAAGGCACTGCAAGACTTGCACAACGATCTTAAACAAAACGGGGAGATACCGAAGCGGTCAAACGGGGCAGACTGTAAATCTGTTGGCTTAGCCTTCGTAGGTTCGAATCCTGCTCTCCCCACGTTTGAGATTAATCATTGATGATTGGTCTCTCAAGGAATGCGGG
>JAWOCV010000240.1:0-2731 GCA_046483585.1 Marinilabilia sp. | reverse complement strand
CATATAGCACGATTGCTGGAGATGTTGGCCGAACGGTCTGCCACGCTTTCCGACCTCATCATCGATTTATCTATAGAAATGAAGATGGTGTTCGTTGATCACCATCTTCATTTCTATAGATAAATCGATGATGAGGTCGGAAAGCGTGGCAGACCGTTCGGCCAACATCTCCAGCAATCGTGCTATATGAGGTGACAGGCCCATAAATTGTACACGGCTGGATTCCGGATGCCGATAAATGATCAGAAAGTAATGTCCCTGGTCTTCATTCTTTATCTGGTTGGGTGGTTTCAGAAATACCGGCCAGTTGAAGTGTTGAAGGGTATGTTCCGGGTTGATGACCAACTTGTCATGCTCAATTTTTCCGTTCAGATTGACGGATGTTTTGAGATCTTTCATCATATAAAGTTCCACTTCCAGCCATTCGAACCAAAGGAGTTCTGCAAGGAATGGATGCTTTAGAAGGAGCGGATGTTCCGTGGTTGTCACATATTCCCAAAGTTCCCTGGGCATCTGCCATACCTGTGGGTTGGATGGGGAATATTCGCGCATAAATGCATTCACCAGATCTTTCCATTCTTCATGCGTCAGCAGCTCATGTGTTATGGGGTATGCTGTGGTTAGCGTGTCATTGAAAATGTTGCGTACAAGCCGGCGATAATGAGGAAGATTGTCAAGTCTTACGCCATTGATGTCGGGGGTTTCGCCTGTCCGGCAAAAACCGGCCAGGGCCGATTGTGCTTTATGGGTCGTGTTATTCAGTAGCATGACGGGCCTCCTTTCGGGCAATGCGTTGAATCGATTCTAATTGCTCAATTTCCTTCTGAAGTTCCCTCATCTCAGGGATGTTGAAATCGCGTTCCAGAAGCACGGGGACTTCCCGTTTCAGACGTCGTAAAGTGTGTTCAAAAAGCTTGTAGACCGGATCGATGATGGCTTCTCCGTGCGAGTCGATGATCAGCTCAGGAGATACCTGGGTGTGGCCTGCCATGTGAATGTATTTGACACGCTCCATGGGTAATTGGTCTATGAAATCTTCGGCATTGTACCCGTGGTTGAACGCATTGACATAAACGTTATTCACGTCCAGTAAAAGATCGCATCCGGCTTCCGATATGACTGAATTGACAAATTCAACTTCAGTCATTTCCGGGGCAAGCGGGCTGTAGTAACTGACGATCTCTATGGCAATTTTTCTTTCAAGAAAATCCTGCGCCTGGCGAATCCTTTGGGCGACATGTTTCACAGCATCCGAAGTGAACGGGATGGGCAAAAGGTCGTACAAATGGGCATTGTCGCACTTCGAATAGCTCAAATGTTCTGAATAGAGCAATGCGCCCGTTTCGTTCAGGAAATTTTTCACCTTTCCGAGAAATTCCATGTCCAGTTCGTCGGGACTTCCCAGTGACAGGGAAAGCCCATGGGTGAAAAGCGGGTATTCTTCCAGCACTTCATCAAATTTTTTCTTCCAGTAGCCGCCCACTTCAATCCAGTTTTCCGGGGCCACCTCGATGAAATCGGGGCGGAGGATCCCATTGTCCGGGAAAACGTCTGCAAAATCTTTTCTATATCCAATGCCTGTCATGATTTTTCGTTTTAAGGTGTTATAAAAAAAGGAACGGGCCCTGTTTCAGGAGGACCATAATCCCGGACCCGTTCCGTGAAGCCACTATTCATCACCGCACTTACCTTCACCACACTTGGCTTCATTGGTTTTTCCTTCGGCTTTTTTGGCTTCATTGTTTTCACTTTTGGCTTTTTGACTTTCGCCATCTTTGTCATCGCCGCATTTTCCTTCACCGCACTTGCCTTCTTTGACTTTCCCTTCAGCTTCTTTTCCGTCGGTCTTTTCGTTTTTGGCTTTTTTGGCGTCGGTGTTATCCGTTTCTCCGCATTTGCCTTCCCCACACTTCATTTCGAAAGTCTTTTCTGCGTCATACGAGGTAGCTTTTGCGATAAGTTCCTGGCGGAGTTCTGAGCCGCTTCCCAGATCATTGTATTTGAACAGATCGGCTGATGAGGCCTGAATGCCTGTAACTGAAAGCAATGCACCTGCTACCATTGTGCCTTTGAGGATGTTTTTTTGATTGGTCTTCATGATTTAAAAATTTTAATGATTAATTTGTTATCGATTGATTAGTCGGGGCAGATTTGACTACCTGACACAAACAGGACAAAAATATCCGAAAAGTTTTACCGGTTTGGAGATTGTGATGTGCAGAGTTCTGGAAATAACAAGAAAGGTAAGTCTGAGGAGAGAATCTGGAAGTTTGTTTTAACCATCAATGGAGAAATTGAACATGGACAATAAGAAACGTGTTTAATAAATATTGCATTCCGGGGAAATGACTATTTTACAAGAAGAAATAAAATCCGACAATATGGAAACACCCGACCTCAACCAGTGGGTGGAAGCCTACACCGATGAGCTGTACCAGCGTGCGCGGCACAAAGTGAGCGATCCCGAGCTGGCCAGAGACCTGGTGCAGGACACCTTTATGGCCGCCGCGGAAGGCATTAAAAATTTCAGGAATAAAAGCTCCCCCCGTACATGGTTGTTCTCCATTCTGAACAGGAAGATCATTGATCATTATCGCAGTCGCTACAAGCAGCCTGTGAGGATGGACGACCGGACCTTTTCGTTGTTTTTCGATGAGGGGGGCGATTGGTCGAAGGATAAGAGGCCCTCTTCCTGGGATGATGATGAAGAACATCTGCTCGACAATAATGA
>JAWOCV010000210.1:0-13314 GCA_046483585.1 Marinilabilia sp. | reverse complement strand
ATGCCAGGAACTGGACCAACCAACAATTTTCTGAAAACGATGAGCTTTATCAGTTGGTGGCCATAAAAGTAACCAGTCATGACGGTCAGCCGCCTCTCAGCGGTGACGCCATCACTGGTGCCAGGTCCAGAACCAGTCAGCAGCAAGGCGGAAATTATGAGATCGAAATGTCCATGAACAGCGAAGGGGCTAAAACATGGGCCCGTCTGACGAAAGCGAACATTCAGAAATCAATCGCTATCGTCCTTGATGGATATGTCTATTCGTTTCCGACGGTTCAAAATGAGATTACCGGCGGACGAAGTTCTATTACCGGAGATTTCACTCCGGAAGAAGCCAAAGACCTTGCCAACGTTTTACAATCGGGGAAAATGCCGGCACCGGCCCGGATCGTTGAGGACAACGTTGTTGGTCCTTCATTGGGAGCAGAAGCCGTAGATGCAGGATTGAAATCATTTATCTGGGCATTTATTGCGGTGTTGATCTATATGCTCCTTTATTATGGATTTAAAGCAGGTTTGGTAGCCGATTTTGCGCTGCTTTCAAATATGTTCTTCATAATGGGGGTTCTGGCCGCGTTCAATGCCGTACTGACTCTGCCGGGAATTGCCGGTATCGTGTTGACCATAGGTATGTCGGTGGATGCCAATGTGCTGATATATGAACGAATACGGGAAGAACTGAAGGCCGGTAAGGGACTGAGACTGGCCATTGCCGACGGGTACAAAAATGCGTTCTCAGCCATTATCGACGCCAATGTGACGACCTTCCTTACCGGTCTTATTTTGTTCATGTTTGGTACAGGTCCTATTAAAGGGTTCGCCACCACACTGATGATCGGTATTGCGACATCTTTCTTCTCAGCATTCTTTATCACCCGGCTGGTTTATGAAAGCATGCTCAATTCCAGGATAGATATTCGGTTTGCCACCAAATATACCCAAGGCCTTTTCAAAAACCTGCACATTCTGTTTATTGAGAAGCGGAAGATGTTTATGGTCATATCGGGGCTGGTTATTTTGGTAGGCGTGCTCTCACTTGGTTTCAGAGGACTTAAGCAGGGAATCGATTTCACGGGTGGCCGTTCATATGTGGTACGTTTCGATGAGCCCGTTCCGGCCACCGATGTCCAAAGTGACTTGATTGCTGCGTTTGACGGGGCTAATGTGGAAGCTAAAACGTTTGGTTCCGACAATCAGATCCGGATTACAACCAACTATTTGGTCGATAGCGATGAAGATGGTGTTGAAGAAGATGTTGAGAGTCAGCTTTTTGAAGGATTAAGTGCATTTATTGGAGATGATGTGGACAAAGATCAGTTTTTGAGTGAGTACCGGATGAGTTCACAGAAAGTGGGACCCACGATAGCAACCGACATTAGGAACAAAGCCGGGTATGCCTTATTCTTTTCGTTTGTGGTGATATTCCTGTATATCCTGATACGTTTCCGCAACTGGGAATTTGGATTGGGTGCCCTTGGGGCTGTGGCCCACGATGTGCTGATCGTCCTGGGAATTTTTTCACTGCTATACGCCGTGATGCCTTTCTCCATGGAGATCGATCAGTCGTTTATAGCTGCCATTCTTACGGTAATAGGATATTCCATTAACGATACGGTGGTTGTGTTTGACCGTATCAGGGAGTACCGCAAGCTTTATCCCAAACGTGATCCCAGAGATGTGTTTAACCTGGCGATGAACTCCACCGTCAGCCGTACATTGAATACATCTTTCACTACACTTGTCGTTTTGTTGATCATCTTCATCTTCGGCAGTGAGGTTATTCAGGGATTTGTGTTTGCCTTGATCGTGGGTGTAGTGGTTGGCACGTATTCGTCAATGTTTATTGCCGCACCCATTGCCTATAACTTTGTAGCCAAACGTGCACAAAACAAAGTTAAGGCAAAGAAGTGATCCGGTCAGAAAAACAAACCAATTGAAAATTTAGTATATTTTTAATCCCCGGTTCCTATACATAGAGCCGGGGATTTTTTTATATCTTTGACTTCAAATAGAGTGGATATGGGAATATTTCTTTTCGGGATCTCCATGGGAGAGATTATTGTAGTTTTTCTGGTTATTCTCCTCTTGTTCGGTGCCAATAAGATACCTGAATTTGCTCGTATGTTTGGTAAGGGAATGAACGAGTTCAGGAAAGCAGCCGATGACATTAAACGGGAATTTGATGACAGTGCCAGTGATTTGAAGAAGGACATCAATGAAGCACGTGATTATATTTCCGAACAGGGGAAGGAGATGAAAGAAGACATCAAGCGGGCCGGAGATGATGTTAAAGACACCATCGATGAGGAGACAAATGATGTCAGGAGTGATGTTGAGGAAGAGACCAAAGATGCCAGAAATGATATTGAAGAAGAGGACAAAGATGTTAAAAAGGACATCGATGAAACGACCAAAGTTATTTATGGGCTGGACGATGAAGGCAGACGTGATGAAACCGGTGATGCCGGTACCAGTGAAAAGAAATCATCTCAGTCGTCTGATGATGAAACCTCCGGCAATAAGCCCGGTGATGAAGATATCAGTAACGAAACAGATCAACAGAGTGATGATGCCGGCAAAAAACATGACGATGAGGACGATGATGATCAGGATCAAAAGACAAAACAATAATTTTTTGTTATTCCCCTGAGTCAAAAGTGACATTCCAAAATTTTCCCGGATCGTTTAGTCTTTCGCTCCGGGAAAGATCACATATATCATATGGATTTTATCTCCTACTTACAAGTATTAGCCGGATTTGTTCTTTTGTTTCTGTGTGGCAACTGGTTGGTGAAAGGCGGGGTGGAATTGTCCCGCCATTTTCGTGTCAGCCCTTTGGTGGCAGGGCTTACCATTGTTGCTTTCGGGACCTCTGCTCCGGAATTGTTTGTTAGTGTTAAGGCGGGCTTTACCGATTCTCCGGATATTTCCATCGGTAATGTGGTTGGTTCCAACATTGCCAATGTGGCTTTAATACTGGGAGCTGTGGCCCTGGTTTTTCCCATTCGTGTCAAACGTCCCTCGGTGATCTTCGACTGGATGGTCATGATGGGTTCTTTTCTTCTTTTGTTTTTTTTCCTCCTTGTCACAGGTAAGGAAGTTATTCAAAGGGGCGAGGGGATTGTGTTTGTCGCCCTGATTGTGGGATATGTTCTGTGGTCGGTCATTTCTTCGCGACGTAAATCGGCCAGAAACAATGAAATTTTTCCCACTCCTGAAAAGGGGATATGGGTTTCGGTCGGACTGGTTGGGGCCTCGGTTGTGGGATTGTATTACGGGGCTGAATGGCTTGTGGCCGGAGCCAGTGATCTGGCTATTGGTTGGGGGGTGAGCGAACGTGTTGTGGGCATTTCGATTGTGGCATTTGGCACCAGTGTGCCGGAACTGGCAACTTCTTTGGTTGCATCGTTTAAAAAAGAGATGGACATATCCATCGGGAATATCATTGGGTCCAATATTTTTAATGTGTTTTCTGTTCTGGGTATTACCGCCATATTAAAACCGCTGGAAGTTTCGCCACGAGTAGTGTCAGTCGATATGGTCTGGATGGTCGCGGTATCGGTTCTTCTGATCCTGTTTCTTATTCCCTTGCGCCAGGGCGTCCTTACACGATGGAAAGGAGGCATTCTTTTATTGGTCTATATTGTTTATATTTGGATTTTGTTCATAAGTTAGTGGTTTATTAAGATGGTTATTGGTCACAACATAGAGAAACAGTTTGGTGAGTTGAAAGTGCTCCGGGGGATTGACGTCTCCATAGAGGCCGGAGAAATTGTTACCATTCTGGGAGCCAGTGGGGCAGGAAAGACGACTCTCCTCCAGATCCTTGGATCGCTTGATAAGCCCACGCGGGGTGAAGTATCCATAAGCGGATCCATGATAAGTAGTCTGAATGGTAATCAGCTTGCCAGGTTCCGTAATGAAAATATTGGATTCGTATTCCAGTTCCACCAGCTTCTTCCTGAATTCACGGCTTTGGAGAATTGTATGTTGCCGGGGTTAATTGCCGGCAAAACGGAAAAAGAATCGGGAAAACAGGCCAGGGAATTGCTCAGTTTTCTGGGATTGTCTGATCGTCTTGAACATAAACCAGCCCATCTTAGTGGTGGTGAAAAACAAAGAGTGGCCGTGGCTCGTGCCCTGGTCAACGGTCCCAAAGTCGTGTTTGCCGATGAACCTTCAGGTAATCTGGACTCTAAGAACCAGGACGAGTTGATGGATCTCTTTGTCGATCTTCGCAAGCAGTTCAATCAAACATTTGTGATCGTAACTCATGACCGGCATCTGGCAGAAAAGGCCGATCGGACCATTCAAATGGTAGACGGAGTTATTGTTGACTGATGAAAATGTTTCCCAACGAAGAGCTCAAAATCTTTCTTGACGAAAAAGCAGCCTTTTACGAATCACGGTGGTTCATTGATGATGACCCTGTTAAGATCCCCCATTTGTTTAGCAAAAAGGAAGATATTGAAATTGCCGGTTTTCTTACGGCTACCATTGCCTGGGGTAAAAGGGATTTGATCCTGCGGGCGGCCCGGCAAATAATGGAGCGTATGGACATGTCTCCGCATGCTTTTCTTCTGGATGCTTCCCGTGTTGAGATCGATCATTTTTCTGATTTTGTTTACAGAACGTTTAGCGGCATTGATGCCCGCTATTTTTTGAAAGCTCTGGCGATCCTTTATCGCGACCACGGGGGTCTTCATGAAGTATTTTCCAGAGGACATCAAAAAGGTGGGATAGAAGGTGCCCTTTCCGGTTTCAGGGATGTTTTCATGTCCTTTGGAGCTCCTTTACGCACCGGCAAGCATGTGGCCGATTTGACCAAAAATGCATCGGCCAAACGTCTCAATATGTATCTGCGTTGGATGGTCAGAAAGTCTTCTCCTGTGGATTTTGGATTGTGGACCAATATTGCACCTTCTGAATTGTTGATACCACTGGACGTCCATGTGGCAAAAGTTGCCCGGTCGCTGGGTTTGCTCAAACGAAAACAGAATGATTTAAAGGCTGTCAGAGAACTGACCGGTCAGCTGGCGCAATTTAATCCCGATGATCCTGTTGGCTATGATTATGCCTTGTTCGGGCTCGGGCGTTACGAGGATTTTTGAATTTGAAAGGAGTTTATGTTTCAGTTTCAACAGTTTTCACTTACCCAGGAAAATTCTGCCATGAAAGTGGGCACCGACGGTGTCTTGCTTGGTGCATGGACCCCTGGAGGAGAAATGACAACAAAGGTGCTGGATGTTGGAACAGGTACAGGTCTTGTGGCATTGATGCTGGCTCAGCGTTTCCGGAGCGCGGCCATTCATGCGCTGGAGGTTGACCTGCCTTCATGTGAAGATGCCCGGCTTAATTTTGAAGCTTCTCCATGGAAAGACCGGCTCACTCTTTTTGACGATTCTTTTCAAAGTTTTGCCGGGTCCACCTTTCATAATTACGATTTGATTGTTTGCAATCCGCCTTATTTTTCCGGAAGCATTAAAAATTCCTGTCGACGGAAAGCGGCTGCACGGCATAACCATCTGCTGCCTCAGGATGAATTGCTTGATGGCTGTTCAAAAATACTTCGGCAGAACGGACGGTTTTCCATCATTTTACCATTCTCCGATTATGAATTTTTCCGGGTACTGGCTGCGCGGAAGGGATGGTATGAATTTCGTCGGTTAAAGGTGAGGCCCACTCCTCACAAGCCCTTGAAAAGAGTGGTTTCGCTTTGGGGAAAGGAATTGCCCGGATCTTCTCTTTCGGAAGAATTGGTGATTGAACTTACCCGGCATCAGTATAGTGTTGCTTTTCAGGAACTGACCGGTGATTTTTATTTGAAGTAAAACAGAGGGATAACCTGTTTCTCCGATATTCACCAAAAGAAGATTCCTTTATTTCATAAAAAAACGTCTACCTTTGCAGGCTTGTTTTTGTTTAAGCCTTTTTCTTCCATGTTTATTGAAAAATATACGCCTCATTACCGGCCGAATTTCATCCTGGCCCTTCCTGTCATGCTTGCCCAGGCAGGTCAGATGATCGTAGTCCTGGCCGATAACCTGATGGTGGGTCATATAGGAAAGATCCCATTGGCGGCAGCATCTTTTGCCAACACAGTATTTGTGGTGGGAATGGTCTTTGGCATAGGCATGGTCAATGGTCTCACCCCTCTTGTGGGTAAGGCATACGGAGGGGGAAACCGGGAGCTTGCCGCTTCCTGGCTTAAACAGGGTCTGGTTGCCTTTCAATGGGCCGGTCTTGTACTTGCTTTGTTGCTTTGGCTTGTTTCGTACGTGATGCCTTATATGGGACAACCGGCTGAGGTGGTGGAAACTGCTCTTCCTTATTATCGGGTATTGGTGATTTCAATGGTCCCCTTTATTTTGTTTTTTACATTCAAGCAGTTTGCCGAGGGCCTGGGCAATACGCGAATTGCCATGGTGATTACCGTTTCGGCCAACCTTTTGAATATCCTCCTTAATTATTTGTGGATATTCGGTAAATTGGGATTTCCGGCAATGGGATTAATGGGAGCAGGATATGCGACCTTAACGGCCCGCATCATCATGCCTTTATTGTTTTTGTGGGTTTATTATCGGTTTGATTTTTTTCGGTTTTATCGCCTGAATACCGGGCCGATGTCTTTTTCTGTAAAGAAAAGCATTTATCTTATGAAACTTGGTCTGCCCATAGGCGGTCAACATCTTGTGGAAGTTCTGGCTTTTAGTTTGGGGAGTATTATGATGGGATGGCTGGGTGCTTCGGCACTTGCGGCCCATCAGATTGTGTTGAGCCTGGCCAGTTTTACATTTATGGTATCCCAGGGTATTTCGGCGGCCACGACTGTAAAGGTGAGCCAGTTTGTCGGTCAGGGACGCCAGAAAGATCTTAGCAACACCACCTTTGCTTCATTGCATCTTGTTCTTGGTTTTATGGGGGGCAGTGCACTCTTGTTTATTACATTTCGTCACATGATCCCTGCACTTTTTATTGATGATGCTGAAGTGGTAAGCATTGCTGCCGGTTTGATGGTCATTGCAGGGGCTTTTCAATTGTTTGATGGATTGCAGGTGACCATGCTTGGGGCTTTGCGGGGACTGGAGGATGTGCGGTTGCCTTTTGGGATGCTGGTTGTGGCTTATTTCTTGCTGGCCCTGCCTGTAGGGTGGTTGCTGGCATTTAAACTCAATGTGGGGCCGCCCGGTGTTTGGTTTGGCTACCTTTTGGGCCTTTGCTCAATTTCCGGCTTCTTATTGGTGCGTTTCAGATGGTTAATCAGGAATAAAATAAATATTTGTTGTGCAAATTGATGTCATATTTTCAGCTTCTGAGGTTGATGCCACCCGCATAAAAGATAAAGCTGTTGTGGTGATTGATGTATTACGGGCCACATCGGTTATGGTCACTGCTCTTTGGAACGGTGCATCAAAAGTGGTGCCCGTGCTTTCCCCTGAAGAGGCCTTTGAATACAGGGAACGTTTTACAGATGAAGAAGTGGTACTTGCCGGGGAGCGTCATTCAGAAAAGATCAGCGGATTCGATTACGGAAACAGTCCACTGGACATGCAGCGGCAAAACATAGGTGGAAAGACATTGGTGATGACCACGACCAACGGAACTCTGGCTGTTCGCCGTTCTTCCGAATCATCTGAACTTTTTGTGACCGCTTTTCTTAATGCCGGAGCCACAGCCAGGGCCCTTGAGGGTTTTGAAGATGTTGTATTGGTCTGTTCGGGAAGCAATGGTGGTTTTACCATGGAAGACACCCTTTGTGCCGGATATCTTTTAGAGTTGATTAACCGGCAGGAAGCCTCTGTGAGAATGACGGATGCAGCTGTTGCCTCATACCGGTTATACATAGCCGAAAAGAATGATATCCACCAAATAGCAGGAGAAGGGCGTCATTACAATTTGCTCCGTGGAAAGGGGCTTTCCATGGATTTGAGATATTGTTTTCAGAAGAATGAGAATCAAATGGTGTGCCGGCGCCGGAGAGATGCCATTTATGGCGAAGGTCCTGAACTATTTGGAATATAAAAAATACACCAAAACACCAATAATTGAGAAAATGCTTCCCGGAAAATTGGTGCTTTGGTGTATGAAATCCTCTGGTTGTATTTCCAGGAATTTGATGATCAGGGGTAACCGCCTATTGATCGACCTCCCCTCGTTTTTTATTCATTCATCCACCTTTCGGTTGACAAAAATGTGTACAAAAAGACCTACCAGCAAAAGCAGCAGAGAAATGATCAGGTAAGTATTCTCAATGAAATCGTTAATGGCATATATTGCCAGAATTACCACTGCGGCAATGATCATCAGGATCCCCAGATTCTTAATCAGATATTTCATAATGCAAAAATTTGATTACAATTAATTTATGGTCGTTTTATTTCGTTTTGCGAATATAAAAATATTAATTGAATTGCTTAATTCAAAATGAATGGGGATTAAAAAGCTTTTTTACATCCATAAGATTTTGGTTGGTGTTAAATCTTTTTTGTCATTCAGGTTTCAGTAGAATAAAATGACTTATTTCGGATAACCCATTTTCTTTGTCCACAGTTTTATCTGCTTTTTTGTACGCATGAGTACCCGATCATTTATTCGTTTTCCTGCCATTGGAAAAATGGATTATTGGAACTGATTTTTTACAGGAGTAATACATTGAAGAAAAAATGAAATGCGGAATTCAGAGGGTTCACGGAAAAAATTATTTTTGGAGTCGACTCAGTCCTGTTAAATTTGAATCTCTTTTTATCTTTGTGATGAGAAACACCCAATGTCACCACATTAAAATATATCCCCTTGGCACAATCGAAGACAACAGCTGTTCAGACCCCGCTCATGAATCAATATTTCAAGGTCAAGGATAAATATCCGGATGCCATATTGTTATTTCGGGTGGGAGATTTTTATGAGACTTTTTCCGAAGATGCAGTAAAAGCTTCAGAGATACTCGGGATCACTCTTACCCGGCGTGCCAATGGTGCTGCCTCATATGTTGAGTTGGCCGGTTTTCCTCATCATGCCCTGGATACTTATCTTCCCAAATTGGTGAGGGCGGGTCAGAGAGTTGCTGTTTGCGATCAGCTCGAAGACCCTAAGGCGACCAAAAAGATCGTGAAACGTGGTGTTACCGAACTTGTTACACCTGGAGTAGCCATCAATGATAACATTCTTGAACACCGGGAGAACAATTTTCTGGCTGCGGTCCATCTTGATGAAAAACAAGGAGGTGTGGCTTTTCTGGACATATCAACAGGTGAATTCCTGACCGCTGAGGGCCCTTTCGATCATATTGAGAAACTTGTTTCGGGATTCAGCCCCAAAGAGGTTCTGTACGAAAAAAGCAAGAAGCCTCTTTTGAAAGAACTTCTAGGAGACCGCCATTATACATATGGACTCGATGATTGGGTTTTTTCTGAAGAATCCGGACGTGACCGTTTACTGAAACATTTCCAGACTTCTTCGTTGAAGGGCTTTGGTATAGAAAGACTTAAACTGGGAACCATCGCAGCCGGTGCAGTCATGCATTATCTGGATATGACTCAGCATCACCGGGTTGATCATATTTCCGGTATTTCCCGCATTGATGAAGACAAGTATGTCTGGCTGGATCGTTTCACCATTCGGAATCTTGAAATTTTTAATGCAGTCAATGAAGGGGGACGTTCGCTTATCGATATTATTGATCGTACAGTAACTCCCATGGGAAGCCGGTTGCTGAAACGGTGGGTCTCTATGCCTCTGAAAGATGTTCAGCCGGTGAAGGACCGCCAGTCAGTGGTGGAGCAATTTTTCAGAGATCCATCCCTGAAGTCAGATCTGGAAATGCATTTACGGCCCGTGGGAGATCTTGAGCGACTGGTATCTAAGGTAGCTTCCGGGCGTATAACCCCACGCGAGATGGTACAAATGCGCAATGCTTTGAACAGTGTGGGGCCCGTTAAGGAGCTTTGTCTGAGTTCCGAAAATAATGTGCTTCAACACCTGGGTGACCAGTTGAATACCTGTGATATCATCAGAGAGCGCATTGAAAAGGAGATTGCCTCTGAGCCCCCCAATCAAATTAATAAAGGAGGGGTGATTCGTGACGGCGTTTCGGACGAATTGGATGAGTTGCGGCATATTGCTTATTCGGGAAAGGACTACCTGAAGGAACTTCAGCAACGTGAAATTGACCGTACCGGAATTCCGAGTCTTAAGATCAGTTTTAACAACGTTTTCGGATATTACATAGAGGTGAGAAACACCCATAAAGACAAGGTGCCTGGCGACTGGATACGCAAACAAACTCTTGTCAATGCTGAGCGTTACATTACAGAGGAGTTGAAAGAGTATGAAAACAAGATACTGGGAGCTGAAGAACGTATGCTGGTTGTTGAGACTGAACTTTACAATGCACTTCTTTCGGCTTTGACCGAATTTATTCCTGCCATTCAGCTTAACTCCACGTTATTGGCGCGATTGGATTGCCTTCTTGGATTTGCAACTCTGGCTGCTGATAACAACTATGTTTGCCCCGGCGTGAATGAAGATGATCATCTGGATATTAAAGCTGGTCGCCATCCCGTCATTGAACGCCAGTTGCCTGCCGGGGAAGGCTACGTGCCCAATGATGTTTATCTGGACAATGAAAAACAGCAGATCATGATCATCACCGGACCAAATATGTCCGGAAAGTCGGCCCTTTTGAGGCAAACGGCTTTGATCGTACTTATGGCCCAGATTGGCAGTTTTGTTCCCGCCGAAAGTGCCTCCATTGGTGTGGTGGATAAAATATTTACACGTGTTGGGGCATCCGATAATATCTCTCTTGGAGAATCCACTTTCATGGTTGAAATGAATGAAGCCTCAAGCATTCTGAACAATCTGACTCCGCGCAGTCTCGTGCTTTTTGATGAACTGGGGCGGGGAACCAGCACTTATGACGGAATATCCATTGCCTGGTCCATCGTGGAATATATTCATGAAAATACCCGGGCACGTGCCCGTACACTATTTGCCACACATTATCATGAACTCAACGAAATGGAAAAATCGTACCCGCGGTGCCGTAATTTTAATGTGTCGGTGAAGGAGGTTGACAACAAGGTAATCTTTCTGCGTAAACTGGTGCCCGGCGGTAGTGAGCACAGCTTTGGTATTCACGTGGCCCGGATGGCAGGAATGCCTCCCAGTGTTGTGAAACGTGCCGGGGAAGTTTTGGAGGAGCTGGAAAGCAACAACCGCAAGGGAAGTGTTTCCAAACCCGTAGGGGAGATTGCCCAAAACCGGGAGGGCTTTCAGCTTAGCTTTTTCCAGCTCGATGATCCTGTCTTGCAACAGATCAGGGATCAGATCATCAATCTTAACATTGATAACCTGACTCCTGTCGATGCTTTAAACAAGCTAAACGAAATTAAACGGATCGCAGGCTTGTGATTCTTATTCTGCCCGGAAATAAGATGTTAACTCTTCAAGACTTTCTGCCTGGTTGTCGAGCTCTTCGGCACTGGCCGACATCTCTTCCGCGCTTGCCGCATTCTCTTGTGTCGTTTGATTGAGTTGCTCTATGGCTGAATTGACTTCCTGGGCTCCTGTGCTTTGTTCGGCACTGGCAGCCACAATTTCTTCCATCATGGTGGTGGTGTCTTTAATCAGGGGAATAAGCTCATTTAGCATCTCACTGGTTTCCGATGAGGTCGCAATGCCTTGATTGGAGAGTACATTGATCTCGCTGGCAGCATCTTTGCTCTTTTCGGCCAGCTTTCTGATTTCTTCTGCCACAACGGCAAATCCTCTTCCTTGTTGGCCTGCGCGGGCCGCTTCTACTGCAGCATTCAGAGCCAGGATGTTGGTCTGGCGGGCAATATCGTTGATAACTGAAATACGTTCGGTAATGTCCTCCATGGCCTGACGCGTGGCCTCTCCTTTTTGTGTGCTTGTTTCAATGTGTGAGGAGAGTTTATCAAGGACAGAGCCTGTTTTCTGAGCGTTCTGGTGGGTTTGTGTAATGTTGGCCGAGGTTTCTTCCATGGAAGAGGATATCTCTTCAATTGAAGAGGCCTGCTCGTTGGCACCCTGAGCAATGGTTTGTACACCACTGCTGACCTGTCCGCTTGCCTGATTGATGGTCTCGGCTCCGCTTTTGATGCCACTAATGATCTCTTGCAGTTTTTGTCGCATTTGTTCAAGAGCCCGGGCCAGAGTCCCCAACTCATCTTTTTGCATCACAGTGATGGCATTGGTCAGATTACCTGCAGCAATATTTTGGGCATTGCGAACTTCTTTGTTGATATTGCGAAGGATGTAGCGGGAAAAGAATATGCCTGCCAGAATGGCGAACACCACAACAATGATGCTTACAAACAGGAGGGTTGCCCTGGAAGCGATTTCCTGAACCAATATCTCTTCATTGTTTTCCGAAATCTCTTTTTCTGCCTCGTCTGAAAGTTGGGTGAAAAGTTTGCTCAATTCTTCTATGGCCGGGAGTGTTTCGGCATTGTATATGCTATCGGCCCTGGCCATGGAGGTCATTCTTTCATTGTTCCACTCGATGACTTCCTCGAGGGTATTCAGTGTGTTCCGGGCATGAATATTGGTACTGTTGGTGTAAATTTCCCTGGCCCGGGAGGTGTTTCCGCTTCTTAATGCATTGTTGATGCTGCGGGCAGAAGAGTGCAGTTGTTCATGTGGATTATGTAACGCTTCTAGTTTTTCGCCAATATTGGGATATTCTTCTGCCAGGCGGGAATAGTCTTCTGAATTGATCCAGTCGCCTAAAATACAGGATTCAGGATCCAGTTGAATGTTGAGGTTTGGACTTTCCTCAAGGATGCTGCTTTCGAGTTGGTTCATCCAGATCAGATGTGCCACTTTGACATCATTCAGCAGATCCGACAATTCATGATCACCCTGTTCAAATACTTCATCTATCTCAATAGCCGATTCATGCAGTTGATGGTGAGGGTCTTCAAATTGTTCAAGAATGTCAGCCATGGCCGGAATCATCTCTTCGGCTTTTTCTCTGTCCTCGCTGTAATACCATTCTCCGAAATTACAAAGGGTGTGATCGGTTTCTACATTGAGGTTGTGAACATCATCATCGGTCAGTAACCTGTTTACTCCTGCTACCCATTGCAGATGAACGGCATGGTGTTTTTCGAGTTCACTGCGCAGGTCGCCTGACTCGATGATGGTTTCCGTATCGGTGACAATACCGTAAATACCAAAGTTCGCAATTGCTCCGAGAATAATAATAAGAACGGATATTGCCCCAAAACTAATAGCAAATTTGATCTTTAGACTTGTGTCTTTCCATTTTTGCGATAAATTGCTTATT
>JAWOCV010000022.1:0-43589 GCA_046483585.1 Marinilabilia sp. | reverse complement strand
CAACTCAGCAACATCCGTTATTGGTTGGATCAGCGTCATTTCATCGCCATTGGCGAAATAGGCATTGATCTTTACTGGGATCAAACATGGGAACGGGAACAACGTGAAGTTTTCCAAACCCAGCTCAAATGGGCCAAAGAAAGCGGAATGCCTGTTGTCATTCATGTACGGAATGCCTTTGAAGCCGTTTTCGAAGAGCTGGATAAAGTCCATGACTCAAGACTGAAAGGCGTCTTTCACAGTTTCTCGGGAGGTGAACATGAAGCCCGCAGAGCCCTGGAGTATCCGGGATTCTTACTGGGGATCAACGGTATTGTCACATTCAAGAACGCGGGTATTGACAAAGTGCTCGAACCCCTCGGCCCCGAACGGCTCATTACTGAGACCGATGCCCCATACCTTGCTCCCGTCCCTTACCGGGGAAAACGCAACCAACCGGCCTATATGAAATATACGCTTGAGAAGCTGGCCGGGATCTTTGGCATTTCAGTTGAAGAAGCCGACCGGATCACGACTCAAAATGCCAAACATCTTTTCCCGGAATCAGAAACCTGAAGACCCATCCCATAAAAACGCCTTTCACCAGTTGCTCAGGACTGGTGTGGCCATTAAAAAAGTCCCGGAAAGATGAAAAAACGTGTTCTCATAATTTATACAGGGGGAACCATCGGCATGGCTGTAGACCCGGACACCAATGCGTTGGTCCCGTTCGATTTTAAAAACATATCCCGGAAGGTTCCCGAGCTGAAAAAATTTGATTTCGGGGTTCACAGTATTTCATTCAATCCCATTGTTGATTCCTCCGAAATATCTCCGAAAATCTGGAAGCAACTGGTGCAAATTATTGAAGAAAATTATTCCGATTTTGACGGTTTTGTGATTCTCCACGGCACCGACACCATGGCCTACACAGCTAGTGCTTTAAGCTTCATGACGCACAACCTTCAGAAACCGGTCATCCTCACCGGCAGTCAATTGCCCCTGGGAGCCATTCGAACCGACGGAAAAGAAAATCTGCTGACCGCTCTTGAAATTGCCGCAGCTGAAAAGAACGGGCAGTCACTGGTGCCCGAAGTATGCATTTTTTTTCAGGACAAACTTTTCAGAGGCAACCGGACAACCAAATACAATGCCGAACATTTCAGGGCTTTTCGTTCTGACAACTACCCTCCGCTGGCCGAAGTGGGCCTTCACATAAAATACAATTATCCTTATATAAGATATACCACCTTAAGCGGCAATTTCACCGTCACAACCCGAATGGACAATAATATTGCTCTGTTGAAAATATTCCCTGGCATCAATGAGAAAGTCGTACGTGCAATATTGGAAGCCCCTGATATCCGCGGGGTGGTTTTGGAAACATATGGCTCGGGAAATGCTCCAACCGAAGAATGGTTCATGACCGCATTGCGGGATGCCATAGAAAGAGGGGTGGTCATTATAAACGTCACCCAATGCCTTGCCGGTAGTGTAGAAATGTGGCGATACGAGACCGGCCGTCACCTATTGAGCATGGGCATCATCAGCGGACACGACATTACCTCAGAGGCAGCTCTCACCAAACTAATGTATTTGCTCGGAAATACCGCCTCTTTAGAAGAATTAAAAATGAATTTAAACAAACCCCTGAAAGGGGAAATAAATTTATAACAACCTTGTTTTTGTCATTTTTTTTGTATTTTGCGCTCCTGAAAAATGGGCGACAAATAAAAAATTTTGTTATTCTATGATTTGATTTTAAATTTGTTTCTCAAATTTCAAAGAACTAAATTTGTTTTGCACAATTTTTGAGTATTAACAAACCAATACAAATCAAAATTTTTTACAGATTATGAAAAAGCTATTTGCGTTTTTAGCAGTTTTTGGGATGCTTAGCATGATAAGCGCATCATCCATTTATGCTCAGGAAGAGGAACAGTCGGTAGAAGAAGAGTCTACCAGCGAATTATCAGAGCAGGAAACTGCAGAGGAAGAAGAGATGGCTGGAGAAGAAGAAATGGCCGAAGAAGAAGCAGCTGCCCTTGAAGATGGTGAAGAAGTTCAGGGTATCCACAAACAAATCAAAGCGAAATTTATTGAAGGTGGTGCCATGTTCATGAGTTTTGTCCTTTTGGCACTGGTTTTTGGTCTGGCCATTAGCATTGAAAGGATTATTTATCTGAACCTTTCTTCCACAAACACCAAGAAACTTCTTCAGAATCTTGAAGAAGCCCTCAATGAAGGTGGCGTTGAAGCAGCAAAAGAGGTTTGCCGGAACACCCGCGGACCTGTGGCTTCAATATTTTATCAGGGGCTTGATCGTTTCGACGAAGGAATGGAAGTAGTGGAAAAGTCAGTTGTTTCTTACGGTTCTGTACAAATGGGCCTTCTGGAAAAAGGATTGACCTGGATTTCGCTCTTTATCGCCATTGCTCCAATGCTCGGTTTCATGGGTACAGTAATTGGTATGATCGACGCATTTGACAGTATCCAGGCAATGGGTGATGTCTCTGCCACAGCCGTTGCAGGGGGTATTAAAGTGGCCCTAATTACCACAGTGTCCGGTTTGATCGTTGCCATCATCCTTCAGGTATTCTACAACTACCTGGTTTCAAAGATTGACGGTCTCGTCAACAATATGGAAGATGCATCAATCTCATTGATGGACATTCTGGTAAAGTATAACATGAAAAAATAATTTTCATTATGAATAAGCTTTCAAGATATTTAAATTTTGTCTTATACATCCTCCTGGGGGCCACCGTTGTGTTAGCAGGGTTGTTTTACTTCGGAGGAGAAGTTGAGGATGCTGCATTAACCACACCGGTTTATACAGAAACTTTCCTCAACTGGGGAAAGATTCTCCTCCTGGGAGCGGCCGTTTTGTCCGTCCTGTTTGAGATTCTGAACCTGGCTTTGCATCCGAAAAATGCAATCCGTTCACTTATTTCAATCGGGTTACTGGCCTTAATTGTATTGGTTGCCTATTCCATGGGGGACGGAACACCACTGCAACTGGTTGGATATAAAGGATCTGATAATGTTCCCAGCATGCTGATTCTGGGTGATATGTTCTTATATACCACCTATATTCTGATTGGCGGAGTTCTGTTATCCATCCTCTATACAGAGGTGTCCCGACTTTTTCGATAACAACTTTTCAAGGAGAAGAGAGGCTTTAAATGATCCTCTCTTCTGCCTTACTTAAAATTAGATGAATTTATGGGAAAAAGAGATATTCAGGAAGTAAATGCAGGATCCATGGCGGACATCGCTTTTCTTTTGCTCATTTTCTTCCTTGTGACCACGACCATGGATACCGATTCCGGTCTGGCGCGGAGATTGCCTCCGCCTGTTCCCGAGGACGAGGAGGAGCCACCGCCAATTAAAGACCGCAATGTGTTCGAGGTGCTTATCAATGCCGATAACAGGTTGCTGGTTGAAGGTGAGCCCATGGATATTAGGGAGCTCAGGGAAAGTGCAAAAGAATTCATAAAAAATCCCGCGGACGATCCTGATTTGCCGGAAAAAGAGGAGAAAGAAATCGAATACTTCGGAGAATACCCTGTATCTAAGGGTGTGATTTCCCTGCAAAACGACCGGAAAACCCAGTATCAGATGTACCTTTCCGTGCAAAACGAGTTGCAAGCCGCCTATAATGAATTGCGCGATGAACTTGCCCAGGAAAAATTCGGAGAAGATTATGATGATCTGGACGACGATAAAGTAGAGGCAATCAGAGATGTATATCCGCAGAAAATCTCCGAAGCTGAACCTAAAAATACAGGAGGGAATTAAACATGGCTAAATTCAGAAAGAAGAAACAAAGTGGTGCGCAACGCATCAATACAGCTTCGCTGCCGGACATCGTGTTTATGCTTCTGTTCTTCTTCATGGTCAGTACAACCATGAAAGAGGTTTCTTTGAAAGTCCAGTTGCAACAACCCGAAGCAACTGAACTGAGCAAATTGGAAAAAAAGTCATTGGTGACTTATATTTACATCGGTGTGCCCCAGAAGCATTATCAGTCTACTTATGGGACAGAGCCACGATTACAGCTCAATGACCAGTTTGCAACGGTTGATGATGTCCAAAGTTACATCACACAGGAGCGTGAATCAATGCGGGAAAACGACCGGTCCAGAATGACCGTGTCACTGAAAGCTGATTATGATACCCCGATGGATATCATCACAGAAGTCAAACAGGCTTTGCGTGAAGCACAAGCCCTGAAAATCAGCTATTCGGCCCGACAGGCTGAAGAGGTACCTCTTTAGGATAAGCTGAATGAAGGGAACAATATAAGGAGTTGGGAGTTATTCTCAGCTCCTTTTTTTGTTATGCTCTGCGACAGAAATACCGGTATAACTTATGCCATGATTGTTTCATAACTTCAAAAATCGCATTCCTGAGTCCGATTTTTATATTACCTTCGAAGGAATGAATTTTCGGGAATGATCTCCCGTCAGGCAGATGAGAACAAACAAAAGAATCATGAATCCACTCCCAAAAGTTTCTTAGTCACCCCAACCCAAATTGCAGATTTTTTCATATTCTCATAAATTTCGTGATTGCTCTGATTAAGAGAATCAACTGCACCCCGACTACGAAAAAAGACTTTTGGGAAAGCGAACTCAATCATTGTAGTCCGCTTTATCCGGAACCTTTTATTTGATATGCCATGGAAGTAAATGCCACCCCCAGCCGGTTTTCAGAAACGGCTTTTGACCAGTTGATGCAAAAACGCATTCATAAAGTATTGCTCATATGCAGCTCATATGATGCCTTTATGCTTGAAGAGGACGGACGCATTGACGAACAGATTTTCAACGAGTACGTTTCACTAAGTTTGCGTTACCCGCCTCATTTCATCCAGGTTTCTTCTGCCGAAGAAGCTTTCAAAGTACTGGAAAATGAACAGATCGATCTGATTATCACTATGCTCAGTGTAGGTGGCATGGACCCATTTTTACTTTCCCGCAAGATCAAAGACAACCACCCCTCAGTTCCCATTGTTGTTCTGACGCCGTTTTCCCGGGAAGTATCCATGCAACTAAGCCGGGAAGATACCAGTGCCATCGATTATGTGTTCTGCTGGTTGGGGAATGCCAATTTGTTGCTTGCCATCATTAAGCTCATCGAAGATGACATGAACGCAGAACACGACATCAATGAGATCGGCGTTCAAAGCATCTTGCTTGTGGAAGATTCCGTCAGATTCTACTCCAGCTACCTGCCATTGATCTATAAGATCGTTTTCAAACAGTCGAAAAAATTCATGCAGGAAGGACTGAACGAACACCAGAAGATGATGCGAATGCGCGGAAGGCCTAAAATACTTCTTGCCAGAACTTACGAAGAAGCGGAAACGTTTTACGACAAATATCAGAAAAATCTTCTGGGCATTATCTCTGATGTATCGTTCATACACGAAGGAGAAAAAAAACAGGGCGCCGGCATTCAACTGGCCCGGAGAGTTAAGAAAGACAATCCGTACATGCCTTTCATGTTGCAATCTTCGGATGCCCGTGTGGCGGAAACAGCCCGTGAACTCAAAGTCGGCTTTATACACAAACAATCAAAATTCCTTCTTCAGGAATTGAAGGAATTCTTAAACACATACCTGGCTTTTGGTGATTTCGTATTTATTAACCCTAAGACCGGAAAGGAAGTAGCCAGGGTAAGCAATTTGAGGGAACTCCAGAATAAGCTCATGGAAGTCCCCGACGAATCACTCTTTTATCATTTCAGAAGGGATCATGTCTCCAAGTGGCTGACGGCACGGGCTCTTTTCCCAATTGCCGAAGTGGTACGAGACCTCAAAGTTGATGAAGATGTTGATATGGCCGCCCACAAAAGGAGACTGGTTCGCCTTATAGCCGAATTCAGAAAAAGTAAGGGACGAGGCATTATCGCTTCATTTGACCGTAACCGGTACGATGAGTACATGACTTTTTCACGGATCGGACAGGGATCAATCGGCGGTAAGGCCAGAGGGTTGGCTTTCCTGAATACCATCATCAAAAAGCACACAGATCTGAATCAATACCCCGGTGTAAATATTATGATTCCCCGTACAGTGGTTCTGGGTATAGACGTGTTCGAAAATTTCATGGAAGAAAACGGACTTTATACCGTGGGGCTGTCAGATATCAGTGATGAAGAGATCCTCCGGGAATTCTTAAAAAGAAAGTTGCCGGACCATCTGCGTAAAGACTTACTCAAATTCGTTCAGATCGTGAAGCGACCGGTCGCCGTACGCTCCTCCAGTGTACTGGAGGACAGTCACTACCAGCCTTTTGCCGGAATTTACTCCACGTATATGATCCCTCCTTCGGATGAAGAAAAAATGGTTGACCAGTTGCTCGATGCCATCAAATGTGTCTATGCATCGGTTTACTTCAAATCGAGTAAAGCCTATATGGAAGGGACTATGAATCTGATCGATGAGGAACGCATGGGCATTGTCATCCAGGAGGTGGTTGGACAACAACACGGCAATCGTTTTTACCCTACATTCTCAGGCGTGGCCAGATCGGTCAATTTCTATCCCATCCCCCCCGAAACAACAGATGACGGGGTGGTTAACGTTGCACTGGGACTGGGACGTCAGATCGTAGAAGGTGGTACTTCCCTCCGGTTCTCTCCGCGCTACCCCCACAAAGTTCTCCAGCTCTCGTCACCGGACATGGTGGTGCGTGAAACACAAAAATCATTTTACGCCCTCGATCTGGATGCATCCAGTTTCGAGCCATCCCTCAACGACGGCATCAACATCCTCAGACTGGATGTCCGTGACGCCGAGTCCGACGGGTCATTAAAATGGCTGGCCTCGGTCTTCGACATGCAAAACCAGATGATCCGGGACGGCCTTATGGCCGATGGGATCCGCCTGATCACTTTTGCCAATATCTTAAAATATGACGCATTTCCCCTGGCCGATATAACCCGGAAAGTTCTGCACATCGGACAGGTTGAAATGAAACAACCAGTAGAGATAGAGTTTGCCGTCGACATGCAATCCCAGGATGGAATTCCTGTTTTCTATCTGCTTCAGATAAGGCCCATCGTAGATACAAAAGATCCTTCAGGACCGGATCTTTCGGATTATTCGCCCGGAGAGTGCTTCCTTTACTCAAATTCCGCACTTGGCAACGGGATCATCCATGATCTACATGATGTGGTTTACGTCCGGACCGATACCTTCAAACCCTCAAGGAATCACGAGATCGCCAAACATATTGAAAAGGTTAATGACAGACTCCAAAAAGAGGGCCGCCCCTACCTCCTGATCGGTCCGGGCCGGTGGGGATCACAAGACCCATGGCTGGGTGTGCCGGTACGCTGGGGCCAAATCGCCGGTGCCCGAACCATTGTAGAGATGGGGCTGGAAAATTATCATGTGGAACCCAGCCAGGGCACCCATTTCTTCCAAAACCTGACTTCCCTGAGAGTGGGCTATCTGACCATCAACCCTTCCATCGGTGAGGGCAGCATCAAAATGGAAACCCTGGATAACCAACCGGCAGAGGAGGAAACCGAACTGGTACGCCATATCCGTTTCGAAGAACCATTCACCACCATGCTCGACGGGAAAAACAGCATTGGCATCATAACCTTTGGAAATAATAATGCCTGACAGGGGTGCCACCCCTGCCAGGCATTACTGAGTATGGACCAAAAAATTATATTGATAAAAGAATAACTTACAATTATTCGCTAACAAAAATGAAATTATTGGGGCCGATTCCTATGTTATCCTCATAAAGGGCAACTTCATTGCCATTGGCATCATACACGGAAACATAACCGGGCTCCTCATAAGATGGTGCAACTGCACAATAGATGTCGCCGTTGTCCGGGTCAACACTCAGCCCGTTCAAAGTTTCATCTATCAATGGTTCTGCCGGCAATTCACTTGCATTATAATCCATTGCCCAGAGGCCAACGTTACCGTAACCACCCCCAAAATAAATAGTTTGTCCGTCCACTGAAGCGGCAATTTGACTATGGGCACCGGGCAATTCGAAAGAGTCGAGCACCTCATAATTCTCAGCATCTATTTTTTCCAGGTAGGGAGTCGTAGATTCCCCTGTATCCCAGTCGGTATAACCTGAACAAACGGCCCAGACATCTCCTTCTGCATCCACAGCAAGATCTTTGGGACAATCCTTCCCTTCAATTGTAGCTTTCACAGTGTTTTGTTCAGGATCAATCACAGAGATGGTATTGTCCTGACCAATACCCCCATTTGCGACCCAAACCTCATCGTTGATAACACGGATGCCCTCAGGACCAATTCCAGCCTCCACAGTCTGGATCACTTCAAAATTTTCCGGATCAACAACGACAACCTCTCCTTCATTTCCCCACTGAGTCACATAAAGCAGATCATTGTGAATCGTTGCATAACGTGGCTGCTTGATCCCTTCAGTTATCTCTGTTACATATTCGAAATTCTTATTATTGACGACCAACAAACTCTCTGAACCATTCAATACAAGAAAGGATAAGGTATCCAGCGAAACCATATCCTGCAAAATATCTCCAAGAACATTCGCATCATCATTGGCTTCCTGAAAAATTTCCCCCTGCACGGTATCACTATTGGCAGGAATAAAGGAGACAGAAGCATTACTGCTGCCCATACTGCCCTCATTCAAAACAAAGGTTCCGTTGGCAAACTGACCCGGATCTTTTGGTTCATTCCCGTTATCATCACTGTCGCATGATGCTAAAAATAAGATCAATAATGCCCCCGTCAATTTCATAAGGGATGTAAAAGAGAAACTAAGTCTTTTTTGCTTACTCATTTTCATGTTATTAGATTTTAAATGGTTATACTTAACGTGAATTGATAGTGCCTGGGAGGCATAGCGTACCATGCCACAACCTGGTAATTGGTATTCCACAGGTTGTTGACTTTAAAAGATAAGTCAGTATCAACGCCGTAAAGTTGCCGCTTGTAGCCAAGCGACAGATCGCCTGAGGCATAAGCCTCCAGAACACTGGAATGATCATAATACCGCTCCCCCACATATCTCACAGCCAGCGTTGAATATGCAGGCCCGCGCACATACGAGGCATTGGCCGTCAGCTTATTTTCGGGGGTATAGATCATTTGTTGGTCATTGTATTCATCATCGGAGGACAAAACTGAACGGGTATGGGTGTAGAACAATCGTCCTCTCAGGGCATTTTCCCCCAGCCGGGCAGAAGTTTTAATCCCGGTTTCCAACCCGTAAGCTTTTCCTTCTTGCTTATTGTGGGGCATCCACTTCCCACCGTCTTCAGGTAACCAAATGATCAGGTCACGTGTCCGGGAAGCAAAAGCCGTTATATCCAAAACCGTTCTCACTCCATTAATGCCAGGATCATAGTCAATCCCAATATCCCCCGACCATCCCGATTCGGGTTGGAGATCAGGATTCCCCCGGGCATATCCGTCTTCTTTCCAGAAGAGATCATTCAGGTCGGGAAGCCTGTAGTTCCGCGAGAAATTACCTTTAATCTTCAGGTTGCTGAACAGGTCATACCCTGTTCCCAGAGAGAAGACAAGCGGCTGGGAGCCTTCATCGCTCATTTCATTCCGCCCACTTAGAACCACCGAGCCACGGCCGCTGTCAAACCCAAAACGCCCGGACAGGAAAAAGGCCATGCGATTCCTGGAAGCTGTTTCTGAATAACCTCCCGACCGAGCCTTCTCATACGTGTAATTCACACCCCCGTTTATGGAATGATCCGATCCGATATTGTATTTATAGTCAACTTCATTGATCCACGAAACAACATTGTTATCCGTTTGGGGATCAACCATGTCGGGATCAGAATAAACAACTTTGTTACGTACCAATCCCTGTTTAAGAAGCAAAGTACCTGAAGAACTGTAATATTTGTAACTGGCCGAAGCCACAAAATTATTATCGGTTTGATTGGTATTATTGGGTTGACGACTGGTCATCAGGGTCTGAAGATCTTTGTCGAAAAACTGATACCATATCCCGGTTTTGATCATTGATTTATCTGAGACCCGCCAGTGGTTTTCCTGCAGGATGCCGTATTGCTCCATGGCGGCATTGGTTTGCTTTTCCTCAGGAGAACCGATGCGGGAGCTGTTTTCAAATGTAAAATCATTATCGGCTTCTTTCCCGAATATCGAGAGACGTGATGCAAATTCCCGGCTACCTGTTTTAAAACCTGCATAAGCCGAGCGCATACCAAAACTTCCCATTGAAAGAGAACCATTTACCGCATTGTCCCGTTTGAAAAGATCTTCTCCCGACAAATGGACAACCCCTGACATGGCTCCGCTGCCAAATAATGTTCCCGATCCGCCGTGCTGGACTTCCACATTACTGAAAAAGCTGACCGGCATGGATGAAAAATTGACTCCCCCGTTCATGGGGCTTTGAATGTTAATGCCGTTCCACATCACAGCAGTATGATCACTCATGCCACCACGCAGACTAACCGATGAAAGACCGCCGCTTCCATAGGTTTTAAGCGAAACACCTGAAATATTCGACAGTAATGAGGAAAGTGACTCCTGATGATGCATTTGAATAAGAGAAGTATCGGGCCTTTCAACTGTGGCACCCACAGCATAATCATTCAGACGGGAAGAAGTCACACGTACCTCCTCCAGCTGAATGGGATCTTCCTGAAAAAAATACTGTGCTAATGCCCCGGCAGGCAACATCAACAAGAAAGAAAATAAAGCAATTCTTATGTACATGGTTACAAATGATCAAAAAAGTTTTAATCATTCGCAACTCCGGTTTTTAGGGAAAATAGAACGAAAAATGAGTTCATATCTTCGCTTTTCCACCCGAAAGCTACGAATTGAATCTCTGGCAGGTCTTCTGGCTTGCTCTTCTTTTTGAGGCCTTCCCGTCTTTGACAGTGGCGAAAGTCTTTCAAAAAGAACTTGTTGAGCTTACAGCTGCGGGGACAGCTCCGGAATCTAACCGGATTCCCTTTTAATCGCATTCCCTGAAAAGGAATCGCGAACCAGTTTGTCGGTACAAAGGTACACCAAAATATGAAATGAAAAAAAGAACTGCGATTTAATATGTGAACAGCACCAAATGAACCCTATTAGAGAATTGAGTGTTTAATTATAGCAGACTCAATTCCCGGAAGAAAGTAACATTGCCCTTATATCTGAATTATAAAGAAATAACGCTCATGCAATCACCCTCAACTTATCTTGTAATAAACATCGCGGTTATAATCATTCCTCTTATATTCAGCTTCGACAAGAAAGTTGCATTTTACAGGACATGGAGCCGGTTTTTACCAGCTATGACCATTACGGGATCGTTCTTCATAATATGGGACATATTTTTTACAAGATGGGGCGTATGGGGATTCAATGAGATCCACCTTCAGGGGATCTGGATCGCTGGTCTTCCTCTGGAGGAATGGCTGTTTTTTATTACCATTCCGTACGCCGTGGTATTTTCTTACAGAGTACTGAATATCTGGGTCCCTATGAATAAACATTTTGAGATGCAACGGACCATAAGCTATGCTTTAATAGTATTGCTGGCAAGCGGAACTCTGATCTTTTACGGACGGCTGTATCCCATGGTCGTTTTTACCCTTTCAGCCTTGTTCGTATTGATTACCGAATGGTTCGTCAGGGCTTTATGGCTTTTGCACTTTTACCGGCTATATGTCATTATTCTGTTACCGTTTTTTATAATCAACGGCATATTAACAGGATACGGCCTTGAAGATCCGGTTGTATGGTATAATAATTCCATGAACTCAGGCATACGTTTGGGCACCATCCCCATAGAAGACATTGCCTACGGTTTTTTACTGACAGGGATCAATATTGCGTTATTGGAATGGTTCATGACAGGGAAAAAATCAAGGTCTGTCTTTCGGCACCCTGAAGAGAAATAACACCAGGGATGCCAATCCCAATAATATTCCCACAAAATATCCTGTATCCGTATCGATGAAAAATCCGCCATTCTTTACAGGAGCGACCAGCAGGTAAGTAATACATACCGTGGTCATAAATGTGCCCGGAAGCGACAGCATCCAGTGTTTTTTGCCGGCCTTAACAAGATACATAGCACCGGTCCAAAGGACAACCACCGCCAGAACCTGATTGGTCAATCCAAGATATTTCCATATCGTTGCAAATTCGAGTTGAGAAAGTACAAAGCCTATAGCAAAGAGGGGCAGACTAATCCAAAGGCGCCTCCTGATAACCGATTGGTCAAGTTTGAAAACATCGGCCAATATAAGTCTTGCACTCCGAAAGGCCGTATCGCCTGTCGTGATGGGACAAGCAATAACGCCGATTATGGCAAAAATAGCACCTACAGTCCCAAGCCATGAACGACTGATCTCATTAACCACCCATGCAGGGTTTCTTCCCTCTACCTGTAATTCTGTATTCAATCCATCGGCCCCTCCAAAGAAATTCATTGCTGCTGTGGCCCATATTATGGCAACAATGCCTTCGGCGATCATGGCCCCGTAAAATGCATATCGCCCGTGACTCTCCTTCCGGATGCAACGGGCCATCATTGGGGCCTGGGTAGAATGAAAACCGCTCAGGGCCCCGCAGGAAATAACGATAAACATCATCGGGAATAGAATATTCTCCGAGGGATTGTGGTGCCAGTTTTCAAAAGCACCAGGGGTGAGTTCCTGCATAACGAGTTCCCCCGTGGTACCAAAATAGAACATGGCCCCGGCAATCAAAATGGCCATGATCAGCAGCGCCGCCCCGAAAATGGGATATATACGTCCAATGATCTTATTAATGGGTAACAGGGTGGCAATAAGATAATATATAAAAATGGCATAAAGCCATGCCTGCATCCCGCCGTCCGTCAATGTCGTCAGCAATTCTGCCGGTCCGGAAACAAATGCCACGCCTACAAAGATCAACAGCAAAAGGGAAAACAACCTCATGAAGTTCTGAAAACCAGGCCCGAGATATTTCCCAACTATTTCGGGAATACTTGAACCGTTGTTCCTGACGGCCAACATCCCTGAGAAATAATCATGCACCGCACCCATAAAAACACATCCCAGCACGATCCAAAGGTAAGCGGCAGGCCCGTACATGGCCCCCAGTATGGCTCCGAAAATAGGGCCAAGACCGGCAATATTTAAAAATTCAATGGTGAAAACCTTCCAGGTAGGCATAGGCACAAAATCCACCCCGTTGTTGATCTTCAGTGAGGGGGTCTGATTGTTGTCATTAATGCCAAAAAAACGTTCAACAAAAGTGCCGTATAGAAGAAAACCAGTAATCAGAGCAACGATAGCAACAATAAAAGTTATCATAGCAACTTGGTGTTTTTGAGACTTTGCAAAATAATAGATAATCCGGAACATTTGAAAAAATTGAACTCTTTATGGCAATAAAAAATTTGAGTATTGTGACCAATAAAACTCATAACGAATACACAAAGAATCATTTAAATATGAACAATTAAATCAAAGACTCTTGCAAAAGTTTAACGGATTATTGAATACAGGAACTGCAAAAAATATTTCAAAGGCCGGATGTAGCCGGTACATTTTGCAAATAGAATCCGGTTTTTAAAAAATTCGGGAATCATTTTGCAACTCAAGCAAAATGATTATATGGTTCAGGCATCTCTTTCCCAATAGAAAGCCGGAACCCGAACAAGCACAACTCTGTCACAGGTTCCACAAAAAAGGCCGGCTGAAAAATCCAGCCGGCCCGCTTCAATATAGGTCAGGTTTGGTTGAAGGGTCATCAGAAACCAGGATTCTGGTCTTCCTGTGAAATTTCATTATTCGCAGAGATCTCAGTTTCCGGGACCGGAAAATGCTCATGCTTTCCGGACTCAAAGCCCAGGTGGCTAAGTTCATCGGCAGCATCGCCCCAGCGAATGAGGTCCCAGTAGCGGCTGCCTTCAAGGGCCAGCTCCAACTTACGCTCTTCCTTAATGGCTTCACGTAAAGCACCCTGCCCCATTGATTCATAAGGATCAAGTTCGGCCCGCTCACGAACTTTGTTTAGTTCAGTAAGGGCGCTTTCCTGATCACCGTCTTCATTATAGGCCTCGGCGGCCATCAACAACACATCCGAATAACGAATGAGTCGCCAGTTGGTGGTATAGTTCAAGTCTGCTACAGCTCCATCACTGGCATTCGTTTCTGTTTCAAAGTTGCCATACTTCATGCGCAGGTAGCCTTCATAGTCATAGATACTAGCACTATCATCGTCAGGGTGAAAGGACACACCAGCATCAAAAAGTTCCTGTTGACTAATGAGCGTGTTTTGGTACCTCGGGCCATCATCGCCCATATCTTTAAAGGAATCACCCAAATCTGCAGTTGGTTTGTTAAAACCCCAACCAGGTACCATGCCAACGGCATCAACATCTGCCCAGTGTTGATCGGTACGGGGGCCCATTAACTGAACATGGATATTGGCTTCGGCTTCACCAGCCCATTCAAAATTACCCCAGTCGTATCCTTCATGTGAAGTGTATTGGATTTCAAACAACGATTCTTCTCCAAATTCACCTGAACGACGCCATGTGTCAGCATAATCTTCTTCAAGATCATACTCCTCCGAAGAAATTACATCAGACAACACCCCATGGGCCTGGGACCACTTTTCCTGGTAAAGATAAATTTTGCCCAGTATCGCCATTGCGGTTCCTTTGCTGATCCTAAACCTTTGATCTTCGGCCAACTCAGATTTCAGGGGCAAATCTTCAATTGCATCTTGCAAATCGGTCTCGAGTTGAGCATAGATCTCTGACTTTGGTGTCCTGGGCTTATGAAACTCATTTTCAGAAGCTGGATTTTCCGTGTAAAACGGCACATCCCCAAAAAGGGTAACAAGCTCAAAATAATTCCAGGCGCGCATGGCAGTGGCTTCTGCTATAATCTGCTCACGAAACTGGTTGTCGGCCTCAATACTGTGAATGATCGTGTTACAATGATTGATCGTATAGTAAAAACCTTCCCAAACAGCAGTTGTGGCAGCATTATCAGCCTGGTTGCTAAAATCACCCAGGTTCTGATATGGTGGCTGGTCACTGTCATTGGGACCTCCTGCATTGCAATCATCGGCCGGGAGATTTTTCACAAAAAATGCACTGCTCCAATCCCTTCCATAATTCCACTGCATCAAGTCGTAACCTCCAATCATGGCTGAATACACTTCGTCGTCTGTTTCGGGATAAATTTCAGTAGACAATCGTCCTGCAGGATCAACATCCAGGAAATCGTCACTACAAGCCGGAGTAAGAATAAATAATACAACCGGAATCCATTTTAATAATTTATATCGTTTCATATCTTTCAGACTATCTTTTGATTAGAAATTAACTGACAAACCAAAAATCATTTTGCCTGGAATGGGGTATACGCCCCGGTCCACGCCCTGACTTTGTGTATTGGTACTTCCTGCTTCAGGATCAAGACCTTCGTAATCGGTAAAAGTAAAGTAATCGTCCAATGAAACATAAAAGCGTGTTCTGGCCAAGCCTAAATTGCCGATGACACTTTGGGGCAGGGAATACCCAAGCTGGATCTGCTTAATTCTCGTGTATGAGCCGTCCTGAACCATTAAATCACTCCGGTAAAATTGTTCACTTGTACTATTGGCCCGTGGCATAGAAGCATTCGTATTTGACTCGGTCCAACGATCGGTATAGAAATACTTAGGTTTATTCGAAGAGGGTCTGTCGGGTCTATACCAGGCAGTATAGATGTCGTTTCCGCTCGATCCCTGAAGGAAAACTTTAAAATCAATCCCTCTATATCCCAAATTCAGGCTGGCACCATAAAGCATGTCCGGATGGGGATCACCAATTTGGGTAAGATCGGCAGAATTAATTTGGTCATCATCATTTTGATCAACGACATTGGGCATTCCTGTTTCGGAATTTATGCCATCAGTCTCGTATCCATTGAAATACCAGATGGGCTCACCCTCTTCAAACCAGGTTATGTCGTAACCGCGGACATTGGCCCCTGCTATTGGGGCTTCCTGATCCAAATAGGTTACCTCGTTATTTAGCGTAGACATATTCACGCTGGCTGAAAAATCAAGATTGCCAAAAGAATCGTCATAGCCAAGCTCAAACTCCATTCCTGAGTTAGAAACATCACCTCCATTAACAAAAGGAGGTTCATTTCCTGTAGACAAGGGGAACATTCCGGGAACAATCAGGTCTTTTGTTTGCTTGTCGTAATAATCAACAACAAAACTCACTTGTCCTTCCCAAAAGCGCATATCCGCACCTACGGCAAGTTGTTCTGACCGTTCCCATTTCAAGTCCTTATTGGGCAATCTTTCAATTTGTGCTCCGGACAAATAGCCATCTTCGTCTACGTTAGGATATCTGACCCCGCTAACCGTCCAGAATTCTTTGTCAGCCGTTCCACTCAGGATAGAAGTACTCCCGTTTTGCCCCCAGCTAAATCGCAGCTTTAAAAAGCTCATTACTCCGGGATTCCAGAAATCCTCCTCTGAAACAGTCCAACCTGCAGAAAAAGCAGGAAAAACCGCTGACTTATGATTTTCTGAAAAAACGCTCGCGGCATCCCGGCGTAAGGAGGTCTCGATCATATACCTATTCAAGTAACTGTAAGAAAAACGACCAAATACAGAATTCATCGTTTCTTCTTCAAGGTCACCACCTACCTCGTCCTGGTCTCTGGAAGTCGTGTGGCTGTGATAAGCAAAGTTGTCGCCTTCTTTGGACATGGGGCTGGAGTACAATTCCCAATTGGGGTGAAGACTTTTCTCGGCAGAATAACCTAAAAGAAAAGTCAGATCATGATCATTGAAATTTGTCTTGTAAGTCGCGAAATTCTCCCATTGCCAGTTAAAGTATTTGTCAAGATCGTCGTTGATGCTATTGGTCGTATTTCGCGATTCAGCTGAAAAGAAGTATTCTCGACTCCAGTCATGAAAATGATTGTAAGCCAGGTCTAATCCAAGACGTGAAGTCATCGTTAAGCCTTCAAAAGGCTCAAGGTTCGCGAAGAGGGTTCCCGTCAACTGATCGTTGGTGGTCTCGTTATCATACGTTTGGATCCTTGCCACGGGGTTGGCGATTTCACCTGTTGCATTTACCGGCAGGGCATAATAACGTCCCTGGTCATCGGTCAAAAGGGTATGGCCTTCGTCCAACGCGTCGCGTTCTTTTTCTGTTTCATCCCCTTTTTCGTAGACGACCGGCGTTGTAGGGTCCATCAAAAGTGCATTATTCAATACCCCGGCATATTCATCATCTTCACCTACTGTAGTGCGGTTGGAATGTGTATACGAAAGGGTATTGCCAACTTCAAGCCATTCCTTAATGTCAAAAGAAGAATTAAACCTGAAAGAGAGGCGTTCATAGGAGGCCTGGTCTCCACCTACGACACCGTCCTGAGAATTGTATCCCACGGAAGCCATATAGGCAGACTTCTCGCCTCCTCCGGAAAAATCCAAATGATGACGCTGCATGGGAGCCTCTTCAAAAACCTCGTCCAGCCAATCGGTACCTGTACCGGTTCCGGAAGGAACAGTCACTGAATTCCCCTGTTCTTCCATATACTGGGCGTATTCATTGGCATTCATCAATTCCATGTTGGTATTCACATCCTGAATACCATACTGAAACTCATAGGAAATTTCGCCGGGACCTTTATCACCGGTTTTGGTGGTGATTAAAACCACCCCGTTACCGCCTTCTGACCCATAAATGGCGGATGAAGCAGCGTCTTTGAGAATCTCTATTGACTCGATGTTTTGGGGTGAAAGGTTATCGATGTTGCCGACTTTCATACCGTCAACAATGTAAAGGGGTTCTGATGTCTGGTTGGAACCCGTTCCCCGGATCCGCACTTTAGACCCGGAACCGGGTGAACCAGAGTTTGGTAGAACCGTAACACCGGCGGTACGACCTTGCATGGCCTGTTCCACTCTGGAATCAGAACTTGACCCGAGAGACTCTGAATCTACACTAGAAATGGCTCCTGTTACCAATGATTTTTGCTGAACGCCATAACCAACGACCACAACTTCATCAAGATCGGTGGTTGATGCAGTCATCACAACATCAATGGTGCTCTGATCTTCAACAGGGATTTCTTGGTCTTCGAAGCTGATAAAGCTAAACCGAAGGACATCATCCGCAGAGGCCTGGATTTCATAATTCCCCTGCGCATCGGTGATGGCACCCTGTGTGGTACCATCAATAACCACGTTGACACCGGGAAGCGGCTGGTTCTGAGAGTCGGTCACCTGTCCCGTGACCGTTTTGGTTCCTTCCTGTGCAAGGGTAAGAGAGAGACACAGGAAACTTGCACCAAATGCAAGTGTTAAGCCGGTAAGTATTTTACTAACACCGGGTTTGACCTTTTTTAACAGGTCACCTTTAAAAAAAGAACGAATCTTTTTCATAAATTTGCAGTTTTACAGGTTTTAACAATAAAATGTTAGAATCTCAAATCTGGGGTGTCACCCGGTCCAACGCCAATTTTTCCGGGTTTCATCCCTTTTTTATTTTTCCATAAGCATGATCTTTTGAATAATAAAAATTGATCAATATTTTATCTCTAAAAATCCAATCCTAAAAGTCTTTATTTTGACAATTCCCCCTCATCGGGCATCTGATCATTCATTTCTAACCCAGTTCAACCAACACATCGTGCTCTTTCCCGTCTATAACCGTAATAATATTCCCTCCAATTTTCTCACCGTCTACCGTCATCGATTTCACACCTTTACTTACGGAAGCAGGATTGACAACTCTAATACAGAAGGTGGTGCCCCGCCATATTCGTCTTACAGAAAATCCATCCCAGAAGGTTGGAATACAAGGATCAATCCTGAGCCCTTCATAATCGGGCTGAATACCCAGAATATACCTGGTGATGGCATAATAGTTCCAGGCCGCTGTTCCGGTCAACCAACTGTTCTTAGCTTCTCCGGGCTTAAGGGCATCCTTGCCGGCAATCATCTGTGCATAGACATAAGGTTCGGTACGATGAAGCTCTGATATCTCCTCGAGATAAGCCGGGCAAATTTTCTTGTAATAATCCCATGCCCGGTCACCCCTTCCAAGGTTTGTTTCCCCGATCATGATCCAGGGATTGTTATGACAAAAAATTCCGGCATTTTCCTTATACCCGGCAGGATAAGTAGAAATTTCCCCGTATTCAATCACATATTTGGTGAAAGCAGGATGGTTCAGAACAATGCCATATTCGCAATCAAGATGTTCTTTGACAGCATCAAGAGCCTTTTCTGACATTCCTTCATCATGCCCTATCCCGGCCATTGAACACCAGCCCTGAGATTCAATGAATATTTTGCCTTCTTCATTTTCGTGACTACCGACCGGATTACCGAAATAATCATAGGCCCGGAGGAACCATTCGCCGTCCCAGCCGTGCGCTTTCACAGCATCGACCATACGGTCCACCTGTTTCTGTGCTTTCGCGGCTTCACTCTCCTTCCCGATTTGCCGGCACAAACGGGCAAACTCCCGCCCGTAAACCACGAAAAGCCCTGCGATCATAACCGACTCGGCATTGCCTCCGGACTTGTTTTCGGTTGTCTGAAACGACTCGTCCGGATCATTTGAAAAACAATTCAAATTCAGGCAGTCGTTCCAGTCAGCCCGCCCGATCAATGGCAATCCGTGGGGACCAAGGTGATTAACCACATGGTAAAACGACAGTTTCAAATGCTCAAAATGACTCCGTGCCCGGCTTTCATCATTGTCGAAAGGCACCCTTTCTTCCAGAATGCTGTAATCCCCAGTCTCTTTAATATACTCTGTGGTGGATAAAATAAGCCATAACGGATCATCATTGAAATCACCCCCAATGGCATTATTGCCACGTTTGGTAAGGGGCTGATACTGATGATAGGCTCCTCCGTCCTCTAATTGCGTTGAGGCAATATCAATGATGCGTTCCCTTGCTTTAGCAGGAACCTGGTGTACAAAACCAATAAGATCCTGATTGGAGTCCCGGAAGCCCATACCCCGACCAATACCAACTTCAAAATAAGATGCGGATCGCGACATATTAAAGGTCACCATACATTGATACTGGTTCCAGATGTTCACCATCCGGTCAAGCCTTTCGTCACCACTGTTGAGAACAAACGCGCTGAGAAGATCGTCCCAGTAATTCCGGAGGGCCTGAAATGCTTTATCAACCTTCTCCTGGGTATCAAACCTGGACTTAACCTCCCGGGCCGGTATTTTATTGATAACATTTTTTGTCTCCCACTTTTCATCATCATTATTCTCGATATATCCAAGAAGGAAAACCAAATCCCGGCTTTCACCAGGTTGCAGTTCAATCTCAAGATAATGTGAGGCAATGGGTGACCAACCAAGGGCATGCGAATTACGGGGCTCTCCTTCCAATACAGCGCGGGGAGCAGAAAACTCATTATACAAGCCAAAAAAGCTTTCCCGGTCGGTATCATAGCCATTCACCGGAGCGTTGACGTGATAAAAAGCATAATGGTTCCGGCGTTCTTTATATTCAGTTTTATGATACAATGTTGATCCCTCGATTTCAACTTCACCGGTATTCAAATTCCGCTGGAGGTTGTTCTGATCATCTTCAGCGTTCCACAAACACCATTCGACAAATGAAAAGAGTTTGATTTGTTTCTTTTGATCCGAATTATTGGTCAAGGTTATCTTTTGAACTTCACATCGCTCTTTAAGGGGTACAAAGAACAGCACTTCTGCCAAAAGACCATTTTTCACACCTCTTATTCTGGTATAACTCAATCCATGGCGGCATTCATAATCGTCCAGAGATGTCTTAACAGGCTTCCACCCGGGTGACCAGATGTTTTCTCCATCCCTGATATAAAAGTATCGCCCCCCGTTGTCCATCGGCACATTATTATACCGGTAACGGGTCAGCCTCCGGTATTTTGCGTCCCTGTAAAAAGCATATCCACCAGCTGTGTTGGATATCAGGGAAAAGAAATCTTCATTGCCCAGATAATTGATCCACGGCCAGGGCGTTTCCGGGGTGGTAATCACATACTCTCTTTGTTCATCATCAAAATACCCGTATTTCTCCATTTTCATATTGTCAATTACAAGCTAAATGTCCGCTAAAGGGACCGGTTCAAACTATATCTATTCACTGTCTGTTAACAAGTGTCTTTCCGTTTATTAGAGAACCTCTCTGAAACCATCCATGACCAGTCCGTGGTGATGGTTCACAGCCTGATTCATTGTCTTTTCAAGCATAAATGATCACTCCTGGGATGACTGGTTCTTGTTAATGACAAAAATGAATTCCAGTTTATGCGATATTTTAAGAATTATATATGCTCTATAATCCGTGAAACTTTTGCAGGCGACTGTTATTATATTGTTTAAACCTCAAAAGTTGTTTGTGATAAAAACAAGATTATCAATCATCTTACCTCTTAAATCTGAAAATCTAACGATCTATTAGCACAAGCCACGAAATCAATTGGCATTCCGTTTGGCTTCAAGTTCTTTCTGCATAACATCCATTTTTTGTTGTGAAAGCGGATAGATCATCATGGCAATAAAAGCAATAATGGTAAAAATACCCGGGATCCAGCTCATCAGAAAACGAATGCCCTGACGGGCTCCCTCAACGGTCGATGGATCCTGCCCGTCGTAACCATAGATAGATAACACCAGCCCGATGATTGCTCCTGCAACACCACCTCCGAATTTCATGGCAAAGGTGCCGGCCGAATAAACAAGTCCTGTCGCCCGCCGTCCGTTTTTCCACTCGGAATAATCGGCCGAATCGGCAAGCATAGAAAAGTACAAGACAGGCAATATACCTGCACCAAACTCAGATAAAAGACCAAAAACAAACACCCATGTAACATCATTCGGACTTAAAAAATATATCATGGTGTTGGTAACAGTGGCAAACACCAGAACCATCAAAAAAAGAGTCTTCTTGCCAAAAAAATTGGCCATCGGTGAGGTGACAAGAGCCGCGATCATGGACACCACAAGCAATACGATCATATAAGTTGCAGCCAGGGAACTGCGACCAATAAAATGATCAAAATAATAAACTGTTACCCCCTGTTTAATGGAATTAAAGACCACAAACAAAAAGCCGGCACAAAGCAAAAGTATCCAGGCTTTATTGCGGATCAGATCTTTAATGTCATTCTTTATCGTTGAGATGTCATCCGACTGGACCGGCCGCACACGTTCACGTGTCCACCTGAAAGTAAGGAAAAGGAATACCATTAATAGTCCGGCAAACAAGTACATGGTGGTCTGATATCCCTGCTTCTTGTCAAAGTCAGCATTGTCAAAATCTGTATTTCGGAAAGCTTCGATAAAGCTACTGAAATCTAGACTCAGCAAATAATCGATCATATTGGTTCCGAAAATGACCACGAGGTAAAGCAAAAATCCCTGAGTAATCAGGCCTCCCAGATAAGCCCCGGCAAAACGATAAGAAGAAAGAGCGGTCCGTTCCTTGTGATTGGAAGTCATCACACCCATGAGGGCCGAATAAGGAACATTATTGGCTGTATAAACAAGGGTTAAAAGAATGTAAGTCACATAAGCATACACAATCTTACCCGTATTGCTAAAATCAGGTGTACTGAAAGTAAGAGCCAGCAATAACCCGAAAGGAACGATCGTCCATAAAATCCATGGCCTGAATTTTCCATATCTGGTGGTTGTCCGGTCAGCGATCATACCCATTATAACATCTGTGATGCCATCGGACAAGCGGGTGATAAGCAGGAGAAGACCGGCCGCAGCAGCAGTAATACCAAAAACATCGGTATAAAACACCATCAGAAATGTGGTCAGAGAACGCCACGCCAAATTAGCCGCAGTGTCACCCAATGCATAACCAATCTTTTCCTTGAGTGTAAGCTTCTGTTCAGTTTCAGCCATGGGTTGGCAGGTTAGATGTTAAAATCAAAGACTTCTTTCCGGGTTTTCTCATAAACCTCACGGCTAAACATATAAAGCCTGGCAGGTTTATGAGCCACCCCTTGTTGTTTCTCATCGAGTGGAATCAAATATTTCATTCGGGCTATCTTCTTCCGGAAATTACGCTTATCCAGTTCAACTCCCAGCACCACTTCGTAAAGTTTTTGGAGCTGGGAAAGGGTAAATTTCTCAGGAAGAAGTTCAAATCCAATGGGTTCATAAAGCAGCTCCTTGCGTAGGGCCCGGAGGGCTGACTGAAGAATGCGAAAATGATCAAATGCCAGATCAGTCACTTGCGAAACGGGATACCATTTTACATTCCGCCCTTTCCACTTAAGTGTGACCTTATTGGTCGCCAGCAGCGAATAGTATCCCACCGAAATGATCCTACTATTGGGATCCCGGCCATTGGCTTTAAGCCATGCCTGATCATTGGGACGTTTCAGACGGTCAAGATCACAAAAAGCGCCGAATTGCTTCAGATAAATGTTCTCCAGACCGGTAAGGTCGAACAGAATACGTGCAGCAGCATCTTCCAGACTCTCATGTTCATAAATATGATTCCCTGTCAGAGTAAGATCGCTGAACAATTCTTCGCCTGTTTTTTCATCTTTGAGGACGCGGTCAACCAACAAAACATTCAACTTCTCAAAGTCGAATCCAAAAATGACACAATCCACAGAAATGGTGTTGTTTATAATTCCTTTTGTCATTTTTATTAATTATAATTGTGCATTAAAATTTTCAGAACAGAAAGATTACAAAGATCTATAAATCACTTATAGTGTTGTCAAAACACTTTCTTTTGTGTTTGCTAAATTAAAAATACATCAACAAATTTCAAAGAAATAAAAAATATTTTTAACTCCTGAACTTGTATTTATTGTCCAATAAACACTTAGATTCGCTGGAATTCCGGGATTCAAAAAAATCAAAATTTAAAAATTTGCTTCAATTTAGATTTTTTCTAAATAAAAACAATTTCAGAGTATTACAACAGGGTATTCTGATTCATAGACGGACACCAATTTACAGAAGGTTTAAACTTTTACCCTCCCCTCTTAGTTGTAACTTTGAAAGCAACATTACGCCTGGTTCGCTAGAAACAAAAAAACTTTTCGGTCGACGGTTTAACCCGGATCACTCAATAGGGGAATACATAAGTCTGAAGGCAACTATTTAAAATAAAGGAGGTTGCTTAGTTATGTATAAAGTAGTTTAAAACGCAGAAAATTCAAACGAAATATGGAAAAGAGTCAAATCTATACCAAGACAGGAGATCACGGAACGACAAGCCTCATCGGAGGTACCCGTGTTCCAAAGCATCACATTCGTCTGGAGGCCTATGGAACAGTTGATGAGCTCAATGCCCACATTGGGATGGTACGGGCATGGCCGGCAGATGAGCACACTGACACAATGGTGAAAAGAATTCAGGAACAGTTATTCACCATTGGCGCTTACCTGGCCACCGATGATATGGTTTCTGATCTCAGGACCAGGTTGAATTGTGATGATCAGGAAATTGAAATGCTTGAGAAGGAAATGGATCAAATGGAAAGTGGACTCCCACCATTAAAGAATTTCATTCTGCCGGGGGGCCATCCTGCAGTTGCGCAGTGCCATGTTGTACGGACCATCTGCAGGCGGGCCGAGCGAAGGATCAGCCAAATGTCGAAAGAAACCGAAGTTGATGCCTGGGTGATCCGCTATCTTAACCGGTTATCTGATTATTTTTTCGTCCTGGCCCGTTATCTGTCAAATTATTTCAATATTGATGAAATTCCATGGAAAGCTAAGTTGTAAGATTGGTTTTTTTTTCTAATTTCGCAGAAAATGCGGAATAGTTAAAAACAAAATATTCTGAAGAGTTAAATTGTAAATGTTATGTATTGGACTCTTGAATTGGCCTCAAAACTGGAAGATGCACCATGGCCGGCCACCAAGGATGAGCTCATAGATTTTGCCATCCGTTCAGGTGCACCTCTTGAAGTAATTGAAAACCTTCAGGAGATAGAAGATGAAGGAGAAGTGTACGAAAGTATCGAAGATATTTGGCCCGATTATCCAAGTAAAGACGACTTCTTTTTCAATGAGGATGAATACTGAACTTGTATCTCATACAAAAATCAGGCGGGGCTGTTGGCTATCACGCTAACAGCCCCGGTTTTTCAGGAAAAAGGAGAAGACCTGGTGGCATATCATTCTTCACTAAATTCATAACCACTGTAATCGGTTCGTTCCACTTTATTCTGAATTTCGGGAAACTCAAAAATATCTTCATAAGCCTTCGGCCGGTATTGTTCAAGCCATTGGAAACCGTCCAGGCGAACAGCTTCTTCATCAAGAACAAAAGGAGGATTCATATTTCCGGATGGTTCTTTATGCAGAACGATGGTGTCAACAACTCGCTCCTTAAAGAATATTGAAAGGTTACTGCTTTCGGCCCGGTTAACGCCCACAACATACTCCTGATCTCTGGGATAATAAATCGTTTGTCCACTCCCGTCTACATCAATACGATACAATTCATTATCACGGAAGTATCCCGTCATCAACTTTCCCTTAATCTGATTAAAATTGGCACTATCTTCAGGCGCAATCAGAAAAGCATTGTCGATCACCTCAGCTTTTTGTATGGACTCTTCCCGGGTATATAATTTGATGGTATTGGCTGTAATCTGATTTCCCTGCGCCCATATCACAGGTTCATGATAAAATGTATTGGTGCTGTCACGAAAATCATATACCATAGAATCACATCGGCCCTGCAGATCATGCCGGTAAAATTGGACCTTGTAAAAAGCCCGTAAAATTTTCTCCTTCTCCTCTCCATCTCCCACAGGATCAGCCCTCAGAGTATCGGCATGCAGAAAAAGGGTGTCGTTCCCGTAAACCTGCTTCAATACCGCACGTTTTGTGGCAAGAGCTTCCTCTGTTTGCTCGTTATAATAACCATAATCCCCGGTTATAATAACATTATTGGCTGTATCCTCGAGAGCCATAGACGAGAATACCTCTCCCTGACCATTATTCCTGTCATAATAAATGGTATCACCAGATAACTTTTGCTCGCCCCCGTCCACAAAATTGTTTTTCAAAAGACGGGCCTCCTCGTTTCTGGTATCATAAAACCCAAGCTCAGAATAAATGGTGTTATCGTCACTGATGATATCTGTGGGGCCCACAATTTCAACAACCTCTGTTTCGGTGAAATATTTCAATGTATCGGAATACATAGTATAATCGGGATTCACCAGGACAACACTATCTTTAAAATTAACTTCGCCGCTTTGTGGATAATAATACCCCTCCTGACTGGTTAACTCATTGGTTGTATCCACAATTTTCCCGCCCTTCTGATAATAAGCCACATTCTCCCGACGATCATAATCGAGATGTTCGGTGGTCAGGACCACATCTTCATTAACCAAACGTACATTTTCCCGTACTTTTGCCAAACTTTCATTACCGTCATAGTCAAGACGGTCACCATAAAGATGAACGGTATCGCTATGGATGATATGAATAGATCCAAAAGCTTCCACTTTGTTGGAATCACGATAAAGAAGGGCACTGTCACAAAACATACGGATGTCTCTGTGCCGCATCTCCACATTCCCTTTCAAAGCCTGGACATTTTTGCCGAGACGTTCTTCAGCTCCTTCAAGAAGATCTGCATATTCGATAAGAATAGTAGCTTTCTCCCGCTCCTGCCTCTCCTGGGCCGACACAGAAAGGAAGCCTAAACAGCTAACCAATATGGTCAATGTGAATTTTATAACAGTCATACGATAAAGAAGCAGGATCATCAAATTAATACAATAACAACCTGAAGCATGTTTAAGAAATTCCAAAGACCATGGGAAAAACAAATGGCAAAAGACCCGTATGACCTTAGTCAGGGAGAACGATATTCACCTGCGCATCCAGTCCTTCCATAGGCTCAGTTGCAACACCCGAAGCCATGGAGACCGGGAAATACAAACGATTCTTAAGATCCGGCTGAAAGAGGTAATCAAATCTTATGCCAGTCTCTTTCACTGATTCCTCTTTATCTCGTTCGTATGAAAGGACACAAATGCGCTCCTCAGGCACCATCTTGGCAATATGGGTGCCGTTTCTGCAAAGCACAAAGAACCCGGCTTCATCCCCACTGTAAAGATGACTGCTGGCATACCCGGATTCTGGCGCACGGGTCACATGGGTAAGAAAATCCTCTGATGAATAAACGGGAAAAATTCCCCCTTTATCCGCCGTTCGAAGTAATACCTGGCCGTTTTTCCGATTGACTTCAACCCACACATCAGCACTATCAAGTTCAGTGGTATTGGAACCATTCAAAAAATCAAAGCCCCACTTTTCTGTTTTCTCTTTTTCCCCTTTCCGCTCACTCTTAACAAGTGTTTCCCGAATAAAAGGTGTTGCAGACGAAAAGCGGGCACCATCCATCAAACGTACCACAAGACTGGCATTAAACGGGTGGGGTGATATAAAAATAGTATCGGAGAGAGCGGATTTGCGAATGACTTTATAGTCCATTCCGCTCAGGTAACCGGAAGCACTGGTGCGAACCGTCAGTCCAAATCCTTTTGGAAAAGAAAACTCAAAACGCCCATCCTCATCACTGGTTGTCTCTCTTTTAAATTCAGCTGTTTCATCAATGTTCTCCTGATACGTAGACGATGCAGAGATCCGGGCATCAGACACAGTCTCTCCTGTGGCCTTATTAACTACCACCCCATCCCATGAAATATTGTATACTTCCCTGGAACAGGCCCCTGCCAACAAAAGAGCAAAAAGCCAAACAACCGATGGTAAAAATCTCCTTTTCATCCAGCATCTTCTATTTCATCCAGCCATCGAATTCAAAGTTACAATCCTGCCACTCTTCAGTAATTGTGATATAAGTCTCCTTTTGTTTATCTCTGACCCAGTTCTTAAAAGTTTCTTCCTGTTTTTGCTCCTTAAGCATATTCTTAATAATCTGGTAGTCTTCGGAAATATTAGCTTTATGCGGTTCAATTTTCCGTTTTAAACGCACAATCGCATATTGGTCCATCCCCAGCCGCTGGTCTTTCATCAGGAAAGGCTCGGAAACCTCGCCTTCCTCAAGATTTTCAATAACCCCTGCAATATCAGGCTCTATATTCTGCAACTCAAATTTAGTGGATTGTGTTTCAGGATTAATCACCTGCCCTCCACTGGCACGGGTATCCTTATCGGAAGAATAACGAAAAGCAGCTTCATCAAATGAGATGGAATCATTACGAACCAATGTAACAAGAGAATCTGCAAGTTCTTTAGCTTCCTCAACAGCATCATCTGATGGTTTGGGCTTTAACAAAATATGCCGAACATTAACACGATCGCTTTGCTTCTCGATCAATTGCATAATATGAAAACCAAATTCAGTCTCGACTATCTTGGAGACCTTTTCCTTGTCCGGCAGATTAAAAGCGACTTTTGCAAATTCAGGAACAAGGTTCGATCGCGGTGTTAGTCCCAATTCTCCACCTCTCGATGCAGAATTTGGATCTTCGGAATGCATGACAGCAATCGTGGCAAAATCCCGGCCTTCCCTAATCTGGCGCTGGAAGTCGCGCAATCGTTCTTTCACCCGGTCTATTTCTTGCTGACTTACATCGGGCGTGATGGTAATCTTTTGAAATTCATACTTAGTTGGCACCTCAGGAAGGCTATCTTCCGGAGTTTCCCGAAAGAAACGGCGAATTTCCCTGGGGGTAATATTAATATCTTTGGTAATATCCTGCCTCACCTGCTGGGTCAGCATTTGATTACGCACGAGTTCACGTTGTTCTTCCTTAATTTTTAAAATAGATTTATTCAGCCACTCTTCCAGTTTTTCTCTTGATCCGGCCCGGTTAATAAACTCATTAATCTGGCGTTCTACCGTCATAAGAACCTGATTTTCGCCGACCTGGACACTGTCGATTTTAGCTTGTTCGAGCAAAAGATTTTGTACCAACATTTGTTCAAAGATCTGGCACTTCATATCCCCCCCGGCATCATCTTCTCCCTGCATCAAAGCCTGTTGGTGCTGAAATTCTACTTCCGACCGCAATACAGGTTCATCACCAACAACGGCAACAACCTCATCTATAATATTAGACTGTCCAAAAAGGGAAAAAGGACTGATCAGAAATAAAAAAAAGGTCAGAGTCTTTATTAATCGATTTTGCATGCTTAACTGTTTTGGCATAAAGGTAGCAATGATTTAATAGAAATTTATGTTCTTTTTTTCCAGGGCTTCATCATAAAGTTCTTCTTCCAGACTTTTGATAAACTCACCTCGTTTCTTATTCAACAATATGGCTTTGATCCGGTCGTCTACATAACTCAACGGAGCTGTGTCTCCTATGGTCATATGATCGGTTACCACCACAAAATAACGGTATTGCTCGTCTGTGGATTCATGATAGCGGTTATACCGCAAAAACCGTTCCTCATCTTCGATCGGATCAGGCAAATTTGAATTGATCCGCTGAAAAGGGACCCACTCATCTAAAAACTGATCAAATCCTTCGGCATACTGCATGCTGTAATTTTCCAGTTCTACCAGGTGCTCAGAGTTTCCAGACCTGCACCAGCGCCTGACTTCAGACTGTCTTGGAGCATCCCGCGGTAGTTTTAGCAGAATGCCTTTAAGAATATTTTCCTGCAGTTTAAAATTGTCCTGCATTTCTTCATAGTATTCTTCAATCTCCTCTTCCTTGAGCAATGGTGAATATTTTTGCTCCAGCATCTTTTGCTGATAAATATTGACCAAAAGAGAGGTCCGGTATTCATCAAGTTCCTGACTCACATCCTTCTCTTCCTCACTTAAATGAGCCTCTGCCTGCCGCAGAAACAATTTATTCTTAACCCACCGATTGACATAATCATCGGCCAGGGATGAACTGTCTTCTCCCTTGATACCAGAAGGTAAAACCTTTTCAAGTTCTTTTTCGGTAAGCACTTCATTTCCTACCTTAACAACCGGATCGCTTTCAGCACCATTGCCGGATTCCCGGCAAGTAAAAAGAACCAGCGCAAGTCCTGCCAGTAAAACAGACCCGCCTATGATCACAGTTATTCGCATTTTCAACTATATAATAAAGTCATTAAGAACATTATCTGAAAGCAATCGCCTGTTTCACTTTCCGTTTATCCCCTCGAAAAGCGGGGCAATTCTCCCATACAAGTTTGATTGGCCTCCGGCTGATGACCAAAACCGGGGACATCCAAAATTTCTGAATCTGTTTCTCCCTAATTCGGTCTGAAATAAAAATCAAATGTAATGGTTTGCCAATTCTGTTACAAACATTAAAGATTATTTCATCCCCACCCTCTTTCAATCAATAGAAAGTTAGATTTTTAGAAAAAAGATGCAAGTATTTCCGTCGCAGAGGTATAAGACAGAAAGGGCTGGCAGCTGAAAGCCGGAAAAAAAGTTGCTCTCTTTCTGAGAAATAACCAAAGAATCAACAAAATTAGTTAAACATTACATTAAACCGGATTATTCATAAATAATCCCTGTCGACTTAGGGTTTTTGTTAGATAAAAAATGAATCAACAGTCCGTTAAACGTTTGTAGCACCCTGTGATTCAATAGATTTAGAATCCAGGTGTTTTCATGAGAAATTACAGTATATCAGTATTATATGAATTTTCCAGCATCTAACATCAAACGATCTTTTATGACTCAAAGGTTCTTGCAAGAGTTTAACGGACTATGGCTCGATTTAACGGGAATAATTGGGAGCTTCCCTGGTAATTGTCACGTCGTGAGGATGACTTTCCATGACGCCTGAATTGGTAATACGAGTAAACCTGGCGTCATGTAAGCTTCTGATGTCAGCAGCGCCACAGTATCCCATTCCGGCACGCAACCCCCCGATAAGCTGGTAGATTACCTCATAAAGTGTTCCTTTATAGGGTACCCGTGCGGATATTCCCTCAGGAACAAGTTTTTTAATATCGTCTTCCACATCCTGGAAGTACCTGTCTTTTGAACCTTGCTGCATGGCTTCAATGGACCCCATTCCCCGGTATGTCTTAAATTTCCGGCCGTTATATATGATGGTTTCTCCCGGTGATTCTTCCACACCGGCAAAAAGTGATCCCGCCATAACCGAGTGGGCGCCGGCCGCCAGCGCTTTAACAATATCCCCGCTGTATCGCAATCCCCCGTCGGCAATAAGGGGTACATCGGTGTCCTTCAAAGCATTATACACATCATAGATGGCCGACAGTTGGGGTACGCCTACGCCGGCAATAACGCGTGTGGTACAAATAGAGCCGGGCCCGATGCCCACCTTTACCCCATCGGCACCAGCGTTGACAAGATCCCGTGCAGCCTCGGCAGTGCCAATATTCCCCACAACAACTTCCAGTTCGGGATATCTGCTTTTCACCTCCTTGAGGGCTGTTAGTACTCCTCTGGAATGGCCGTGTGCCGTATCGATCACAATCGCATCGACATTGGCCCTGACAAGAGCTTCGATCCGGTCAAAAGTATCGCCGGAAACCCCAACGCCTGCAGCAACCCTCAAACGACCTTTACTGTCTTTACAGGCTAAAGGTTTATCTTTGGCTTTGGTGATGTCTTTGTAAGTCACCAGCCCGATCAGTTTGTTGTTGCTATCAACCACGGGAAGTTTCTCAATTTTATGGCGCTGAAGAATGTCAACCGCCTTTTCAAGATCCGTGGGATGATTGGTGGTCACCAAACGATCGGAGGTCATCACTTCTTCAATGGAGCGGTTGTAGTCCATCTCAAACCTCAGGTCACGATTGGTGACGATCCCGACAAGATAACCCTGGTCATCCACGACAGGAATACCACCGATCTTGTATTCCCCCATCAGGGTGAGAGCATCCCCCACCGTACGATCCCGCATAATGGTAATGGGGTCGTAGATCATGCCATTCTCGGCTCTTTTCACCACTTCAACCTGCTTGGCCTGTTGTTCAACCGTCATGTTTTTGTGGATTACACCGATGCCACCCTCCCGGGCAATGGCAATGGCCAGACGCGCCTCTGTGACGGTATCCATGGCAGCGGATACGATCGGGGTGTTGAGGGTTATGTGACGGGAAAAACGTGTTGACAAGTCCACTTCACGTGGCAGCACTTCCGAGTAGGCGGGGACCAGAAGTACATCATCAAAAGTCAATCCGTCTGCTGAAATCTTATCTTCGAGAAATGACATGAACCGATGCTTTTGGGGTTTATAAATTTTGGCAAAGGTAACAAAATCTCCTGTGTTTTTCCGAAAGCGGCCAACCCCTTAACAAGGATTTTTTGTTTTTTAAATATTAATTTTGTGTCATGTCCAACCGCTATCTCGATATTCTGAAACAATACTGGGGGTACGATGCTTTCCGGCCTCTGCAAGAGGACATTGTCCGGTCGGCCGGCGATGGACACGATACTCTGGCCCTGATGCCCACAGGAGGGGGCAAGTCCGTAACATTTCAGGTGCCCGGACTGGCAAGGGAAGGTTTGTGTCTGGTGATAACCCCCCTTATCGCTCTGATGAAAGACCAGGTGGAAACTCTGAAAAAGAACGGCATCAAAGCCATTGCCATACACTCAGGACTTACTTACAGAGAGATAAAAGTGGCCTTCGACAACGCCATGTTTGGTGGCACTAAATTTCTCTATGTATCTCCGGAAAGGCTCTCCACCGATCTTTTTCTGGAAAAAGTCCCCGAACTGAACATCAACCTGATCGCTGTAGACGAAGCTCATTGTATCTCACAATGGGGATATGATTTTCGACCATCCTACCTAAAGATCGCCGCCATCCGGGAGTTCATCCCCGGGGTTCCCGTTTTGGCACTGACAGCCACCGCCACGCCCCGTGTGGTTGACGACATCATCCAGCGCCTTGATTTTAAATCAAAAAATATATTCAGAAAAAGTTTTGTCCGCTCCAATCTGGCCTATGTGGTCAGACAATCGGAAGATAAAGAAGGACAGCTTCTGAAAATATTAAAAGCCGTTTCCGGTACCGCCATTGTATACGTCCGCAGCCGGAAGAAAACACGAGAGTATGCCGCCTTGCTCCAACAAAACGGCATCAGTGCAGAACATTACCATGCCGGCCTCACCCAGCCATCCAGGGATCAGCGGCAACATAACTGGAAAAGTGGTGAGACCCGGGTTGTAATAGCCACCAACGCCTTCGGAATGGGCATTGACAAACCCAATGTTCGCCTTGTTGTTCACATGGATGCCCCCGATTCTCTCGAGGCCTATTTTCAGGAAGCCGGACGCGCCGGACGCGATGGATACAAAGCTTTTGCCGTATTACTGTGGAGTAATAATGACAAAGAAAAACTCCGGAAACAAATCAAAACCACATTCCCTGAACCCGAAACCATTAAAAGGGTCTACGAAGCCCTTGGCAACTTCTTTCAGCTACCCGTAGGAGCCGGCTTTCAGATGATATACGATTTCGATATCGGAAAATTTTGCAAATCATTTGGTTTTAATATTCTTCAGGTATTCAACTCATTAAAGATTCTCCAAAGGGCCGGTTACCTAACCTTTACAGAGGAGATCAACATCCCTTCGAAAGTAATGTTCCTCACTGATGGACAACAATTATATAAATTTCAGGTGGCCAACAAAGATCTCGATCCCTTCATTAAAATATTGTTACGCTCCTACACAGGATTGTTTACCGAATATGCCTCCATCAATGAAAACGATCTGGCCAAAAAAATTAGCACTTCTAATGAAGTTGTATACCAGGCGCTGGTAAAACTAAGCAAATCAGGCATCATCCATTATATTCCCCAACGAAAAACACCTCTCATAACATATACACAATCCAGGGAGGAGGTGCGCCTTCTGCGTCTGTCTCCGGAAGTGTATGATCACCGCAAAAAACATTACGAGGAACAAGTGGAAGCTGTTATCCAATACGGAAGTTGCCATCACATATGTCGCAGTCGTTTCCTCCTCAACTATTTTGGTGAAACCAACTCTGAAAATTGTGGCATATGCGACGTATGTCTTTCCCTCAGGAAACAGGGAATTGACGACAAAATATTCCGCACAATAGAAGATGCAGTAAAAAACACCCTCCGTCAAAAAAAAATCCCGGGCAGTCAGCTGGCAGAGATGCTTGACTTTGATCCAAAACAAATATGGCAGGTCCTTCAATGGCTCGAAGATCACGAGGTGATCGGTGAAACAGAGAGTGGGGAATTAGAGTGGCTAAAATAATCCATCGTTCTTATCCATTTGAAAAATTGAGTCTTTGGTGCCCCTGGTTAGCAAAACTCTCAATAGAATGTAACGTTTAACACAAAGGGTTTTTGACAGCAAATGCTACATTATCAATATTAATCACTAATTTTGCACCTGTTATGGAAACAGATTTTGACCATCCGGTATATTCAAAAAACGTCATAGAATTTGTGGCCGTCGCGAAAGAATTTTGCGCATGGCTCGAGAGTACACCCACCTTTGAACGCCGGGAATTTGTGAACACCGGCCGTAAAATGCTTCCGTTGCTGTACCTGAAAGCATCCGTTTTGCCCAAAACCGAAGAAATGCTCGAGGATGATTTCCTCGAAAAATTTGTCTCAGAAGAAGAATACCAGCAAATTCAAAATGCTGTACTCGTAAAAATGGGGCCTTACAATGATTATCTGGAAGTATTCACAGCCGACATGCAGCGGAGCGTAGAACCCCTTACAGCTACCATTTCCGAAAATCTGGCGGATATTTATCAGGACATCAAAGATTTCCTGATGAGCTACCGGACAGCAGTGACAGAGATCATGAATGACGCCCTGATAGAATTGAACAATACTTTTGAAGAATATTGGGGCCAAAGGTTGGTAAACGTACTCAGGGCTCTTCATGAGGTGGCATTCAATGGCGAAAATATTGATGAAGAAGAAGACGAGAAAAAAGAAGAAGACCCATCAGAAGACCCCCGGAATAAAGAGGACTGGCTGATATCGAAAATGCAAAAAAACTGGCAGAACGAACACAAAGAAGACAGGGAAAATTTTTAAGAAAGGGAGACCTCTTTCCCGGAAACCGGGTACAAAAACGACAACAAGAGGTTAACCCCATTCAAACCAATAAAAAATTCCTGCTAAACGAAAAGGATCTCAATGTTTATGCGCCTTTCCGCTCAACCATTTCGGAAAGTTAGATAAAAGTAACCTGGCCGCGGGGAAGCTCTTAGCTGTTAGCTGTTAGCTCAGTCGCAGAGTCAGTAGTAGCTGAAAGCTCGAAGCTCGAAGCTCAAAGCTGAAGTGAAAGGTTGCTCACTTTTGCGACATAACCAAAGAATCAATAAAAATGTATGTGATTGAAATTCCGTTTGTTACATGTTTTGTTAAATAAAAGACCATTGAATTTCTTCGCTCTCAAATAACAGGGAATGCAAAGATGTCCCGGAAAGGACTAAAACAAGAATGCCCAATGCAGAATACCATTTCAAAAGAAGACATAAAAACACTTCCCCTAAAACAGTTCGAAGGTCCCGTCACGGTTGTGGAAGACCCCGAAAAAGTGGCCACGATTGTAAAGGAGCTGACTAAGAAAAAGACTGTCGGGTTTGACACAGAAACCAAACCCTCTTTCAAAAAAGGGGTTTCACATAAGGTAGCCCTTCTTCAAATAAGCACAGATGAAGAGGCCTTTCTTTTCAGACTCAATAAAACCGGCCTCAACGGTCCACTCACTGAACTGATGGCCAGTCCGGACATTTTGAAAGTGGGCGTGGGCATCCGCGACGATCTCAGGGCCCTCCGCCAGCTAAACCCATTCACTCCCCGGGGATTTGTGGAATTACAGGAAGTGGTCCCCGATTACGGCATAGAGGTTTTGAGCCTTAAAAACCTGGCCGGACTGTTACTGGGCATCCGGGTTTCCAAAAGACAACGACTCTCAAACTGGGAAGCCGGTCAACTCACGGAAGGCCAGATTATATATGCCGCCACAGATGCATGGGTCGCCCTGCAAATTTTCAACAAGCTTCAGAACCTGGAACCTGTAGAAACCGAACAAAAGAAAACCGAACAAAAAAACCAAGAAAGTTCTTAAATTCCCGGCAACCACATGACATTTCCCAAGATATTCTTAAAACCCGGCAAAGAACAAAGCATTCAACGCTTTCACCCATGGGTTTTTTCAGGAGCCATTCATTCGTCTTCGGGTGAAATAGAAGAAGGTGACATCGTTGAAGTCTGCGACCGGAACGGACATTTCCTGGGTCTCGGACACTCTCAAATTGGTTCCATAGCCGTCAGAATATTTTCCTTTTCAGAAATAACGCCTGACGAAACCTTTTGGACCCAAAAAATCAGGCAGGCCTTAAAACTCCGGTCTCTGTCAGGTCTGGCCAATAGCACCAGAACCAATGCCTGGCGATTGATCTATGCAGAGAGCGACGGAATGCCCGGCCTGATCGTAGACATTTACAACACAACAGCCGTCATGCAATTCCACACCGTGGGAATGTATCTCATCAAAGAGACGCTTGGCAAAGCCCTTCAGAATGTTTTGGGAACAAACATCCAGGCCATCTATAACAAGTCAAAGGGGTCGATGCCATACAAAGCAGAAGTGGAAGCCGAAAACGGATTTTTGCTTGGTAATTCAAAAGACAAGATCGCCATGGAAAACGGCCTTAAATTCCATGTGGATTACGAAAAAGGGCAAAAGACCGGTTTCTTTGTAGACCAACGGGACAACCGTGCCTTGCTCGAACAATACAGCAAAAACAAACATGTACTGAATCTTTTTTGTTATACAGGGGGATTTTCATTCTATGCTTTACGGGGCGATGCCGAACTTGTTCATTCAGTAGACAGCTCGGAAAGAGCCATAGAATTGACACGCGCCAATGTAGAACTTAATTTTCCGGATGATCAGCGACATACAGCATATGCCGGAGATGCTTTCAAATTTCTCGATAAAAGCGGGGGTTTATACGATGTGATGGTACTGGACCCTCCTGCTTTTGCCAAACACCTGAACGTTGTCCCCAATGCTCTTCAGGGGTACCGAAAACTTAACGCCAGAGCCATCGAAAAAATAAAACCCGGCGGAATTATCTTTACTTTCTCCTGCTCACAGGTGATCAGCCGGGATGCATTCCGGAAAGCTGTCTTCTCTGCAGCAGCCAAAGGAGGTCGTAATGTCCGTATCATCCATCAAATGCAGCAACCCGTTGACCACCCCGTCAACATTTATCACCCCGAAAGTGAATATCTTAAAGGGTTGGTCCTTTACGTTGAATAAATTAAAACAAACATACATATTTTGAAATTTACAGAATTCGGTTTTTCGGCGGAAGTCCTGGAAGGACTGGAAGCCATGAGGTTTGAAGACGCCACACCTGTCCAGGTGGAAACCATGCCCCCCATCATGAAAGGCAAGGACATGATCGCCTGTGCCCAAACGGGGACAGGGAAAACGGCCGCTTATTTGTTGCCCGTTCTCGACCGCCTGATACAAACCGGTCAGGAAGGACTTAATACGCTGGTACTGGTTCCCACCCGTGAACTTGCCATGCAGATCGACCAACAAGTAGAGGGTTTTGGTTATTTTCTCCCCATCACCTCAATCGCAGTATACGGCGGAAACGATGCCGGCCTTTGGAACAATCAGAAAAAAGCTCTCATCACTGGCGCCAATATCATTGTAGCCACTCCGGGACGGCTTATTCAGCACCTGAGTATGGGGTATGTAAAAATGGACACCCTGAAACACCTTATCCTCGACGAAGCTGACCGGATGCTGGACATGGGATTCTATGAAGACATCATGCAGATCGTTTCGTATCTTCCTCAAAAAAGGCAGACACTGATGTTCTCCGCCACCATGCCCGTCAAAATCAGAAATATGGCCCGGGAACTGCTGACCGATCCCGAAGAGGTCAACATTGCCATGTCGAAACCGGCCGAAGGCATTCTGCAGGGGGCTTATTTGGTATATGAAAATCAGAAGATCCCGCTTGTCAATACTCTCCTGAAAGGGAAAGACCTGAAAAGCATCCTCGTTTTCTCCTCCACAAAACAAAAGGTGAAAGACATTCACCGGTCGTTGAGACAGAACGGGTTCAATGCCTCGGCCATTCACTCCGATCTGGACCAGAAAGAAAGGACCGAAGTAATGCGGGAATTCCGAAACCGCAATATTCAGATACTGGTGGCTACCGATATCGTGGCCCGCGGGATTGACGTTGAAGGCATCGACCTGGTCATCAACTTTGATGTCCCCAACGATGCCGAAGATTATGTCCACCGGGTCGGAAGAACCGCCCGTGCCTCCTCTACCGGTGTGGCCCTTACCTTTATCTCGGACAAAGACCAGCAGGATTTTCAAAATATTGAAAACCTGATTGATACAAAGATCATCAAAATGCCCGTACCAAAAGAAATCGGGCAGGGACCCGAATACAACCCCAAAAAAGGAGGGCATAGACCAAAAAGAAACTTTAAGAAGAAAAAGAAATAACTCATCGACACCCATTTGATAACCGGTTACCATGCGTACCATCCCAAGTCTGATAGCTGAAAAAACGAATATCCCGGTGAACCGGGTCAACAATACCGTTGAACTTTTAAGTGAAGGAGCCACCATTCCTTTTATCAGTCGTTACCGGAAAGAAAAAACCGGTAGCCTGGACGAAGTAGACATTGCCTCAATTAAGGAGGCCTACGACAAATTCCAGGAGCTGGAAAAAAGAAAAACAACCATCCTGAAAACCATCGAAGAGCAAGATTTGCTGACCGATGAACTCAAAGAGCGGATCACGGGATGTTATGATGCCATTGAGCTGGAAGACCTTTACCTTCCTTATAAGCCAAAACGAAAAACCCGGGCCTCTAAAGCCAGGGAGCTCGGATTGGAAGCCCTGGCCGGGACATTAATGAAGCAGCGTGAACAAAACCCGGAAGACCATGCCTCCCGGTTTATCACTGAAGAAGTGCCTGATGTGGATTCTGCCTTGCAGGGGGCCCGCGACATCATAGCCGAATGGATCAATGAAGATCAGAATGCCCGGGAGATCGTGAGAAACAGTTTCCGGCATAAAGCCACCATTTCTGCCAAAGTTGTTAAAGGCAAAGAAGAAGAAGGCGCCAAATACCGTGATTACTTCGAATGGAGCGAACCTCTGAAACGTTGCCCGTCGCATCGCTTCCTGGCAATGCAGAGAGGTGAGAAAGAAGGCATCCTGAAAATTTCAGCCGCCCCTGACAGCGAAGAAGTATTAGCACAGTTAAAAAGGCGTTTCATCAAAGATGACAACCCTTCTTCAGACCATGTAGAACAAGCAATGGACGATGCCTACAAAAGATTGCTGGCTCCTTCCATCGAAAATGAGACGCTGACCACTTTCAAAGAAAAAGCCGACGAGGAAGCCATACGCGTTTTCAGCGATAACCTGAGGCAACTTCTTTTGGCCCCGCCGCTGGGTCAGAAACGGGTTCTGGCCATCGATCCCGGTTATCGCACCGGGTGCAAAGTGGTATGCCTGGATGCCCAGGGCAGACTCCTGCACAATGAAACCATCTATCCTCATCCACCTCAGAAAGAAGCAGGCAAAGCCAAAAAAAAATTAAGCTCGCTGGTGGATGCCTATAACATAGAAGCCATTGCCATCGGGAACGGGACCGCCTCACGGGAGACAGAAGGATTTGTCCGCAAAACCAAGTTTGATCGTGAATTGCAGGTCTTTATGGTCAGTGAAGACGGTGCCTCGGTTTACAGCGCCAGCAAAGTGGCGCGTGAAGAATTTCCGCAATATGATGTAACCGTTCGTGGAGCTGTTTCCATCGGACGAAGGCTCATGGATCCACTGGCCGAGTTGGTAAAAATTGATCCCAAATCCATCGGGGTGGGCCAGTACCAGCACGATGTCGATCAAAACAGGATGAAAGAGGCCCTCGACCGGGTGGTTGAGTCTGCGGTCAATAATGTTGGCGTTAACCTCAATACAGCCAGTCATCATTTACTGACATACGTCTCAGGTCTGGGCCCTTCACTGGCCAAAAACATCGTCGCCTGGCGTGATGAAAACGGTCCGTTCCCCGGACGCAATGATTTGAAAAAAGTGCCCCGCCTTGGTGCCAAGGCTTTTGAACAGGCCGCCGGATTTCTGCGGATCCCTGATGCTCAAAATCCGCTTGAGAACACCGCCGTACACCCCGAGGCATATCCGGTAGTGGAAAAAATGGCCAAAGATCTGAAATGTGGCGTAGCAGACCTTATTAAGGAAAAAAGCTTGCGCGAACAAATCGACCTGAACCAATACGTAACCGAAAAAACCGGTCTGCCCACACTTAAAGATATCATGCAGGAGCTTGAAAAGCCCGGGCGGGATCCCCGGAAAACCATAAAAGTTTTTGAGTTTGCCAAAGATGTCTTCTCCGTTGAAGATCTGAAACCCGGCATGGTGGTCCCCGGCATCGTAACCAATATTACCAATTTCGGAGCGTTCGTGGATGTAGGAGTCAAACAGGACGGGCTGGTACATATCTCCCAAATGGCCGACCGGTATGTTTCTAATCCGGCAGATATCGTGAAACTACACCAACATGTGGAAGTTAAAGTACTGGAGGTGGATGTGGCCCGTAAACGGATACAACTTTCGTTGAAAACGCAATAACGTCTTTGAGGACTGAAAAAAGGCGACCTTCATAGAGGCCGCCTTTATCTCATATTCGAAAACTTCATCTTCTCAGAACCGAAAGCCAAGCTTGATGACCGGCTGGGAAAGAAAAGATGTTTGGTGCGTCGAAGCCTCCTGGGGCTCCATTCCTGGTTCGTGAAAAACCCGTTTCACGTTGTACATGTAGTTACAGATCTTCAGTTCAATACCCAGAATAAAACCTTCGGAAAGATAATAATCAATACCACCGACAAAACTGCCACCAAAGGCATAACCTTCACCATTACGGGTATCAAGAGAAGAGACAACTTCGCCGTCTTCATCTACCCCGCCATATCCGTCAAAAATCTCCATCTGACCATATGTGGCATTTCCCTGGACTCCGGCATAAGGATTGACGCGCTCATATTTCCCGGTAAAATAATAATCAACGCCCAGATCTCCATAAAACTGCATGGTGGTGCGTCCCTCAAGCATTTCCCATCCCGGAACAAAGGTGCCGGGCTCAGCAGTTTCATTACCAGAACCAATATCATCACCGGTAACTTCAAGGGCATCTGATGAGGGGGAACTCATAACAGACCCGCCACCGTTAAAACGGACAGCCATCTGCGATGAAATGAAATACTTGATTTCGGCCCCTATTATGTTGTTCATATTATTGGATGAAGTCAAATTAAAGGAATAGGGCTGTCCAGGCTGATTTTGAAAAGCCGGCAAGATTCCGTTCCAGTTGTAGTAATCCGGAGACGTAGCTCTCTGATTGACTTCCTGATATTGCAGGTCTCCAAACGATGCACCCCGACCTAACCTCAGGGAGACCGATTTATCGCCTGCCTCCGGGCTGAATGACTGCCCCGTTGCTCCTGTAACCCAAATGGCCATCAAAGCAACAGTCAGGCCCCGTAATATTTTTAATTTTCTCATAAGAATCAGGCTTTTAAGAAGGATTAGCAATCAATTTTTGAAAAATGGCCGGGAAAGCATCCCCGGCCGGGTAATCTTTAATTTACACTACTCCTCCCCCAATTCTTCATTGATAAGCTCTAAATAGCGGTTGGCATCTTCACGTGCCACTTCAAGTTGTTGCTGAAGATTGTCAAGCTGATCCTCCCTGGCAGCAATTTGGTTTTCAAGATAATCCTGATCGTTATTAGCTGTTGCAATATCCTCTTCAATGGTTGCGATTTGTTCTTTCAAATTCACAATCTGAGAATCAAACATGAAAAGCCTTTGTTCAATATCATTATATTCGCCTTCAAGATCATCAAGATAATCTTTGGCAAAATCAAGGTCATTCTGCAAGTCATCTTGTTCTTCCTCCAGGGTTTCTTTGGCCGCTTTGGCTTCATTCCATTCTGCCTTAACTTCAAAATAGTCATCTTTCAGACTTTCAACAGTTCCTTCAGGATCATTCCCTAGCTCTGCTTCTATATATGCTAAGTAATCCTCCACTAAAGCCTTGTCATTCTGCAAACTTTCAAGAATATCATTGGCAGCATCTATATCATCTTCCTGTTGTGGAATGGTGAATTCTTCAAGAGTGGCAATCAGGCTTTGAATTTCTTCATCATTATCGCCCATCCAATTATAATAGTTATCATACCAGTCAATATCATCATTTTCAAAATCAGATATCCCATATTCAATACTGGCAGCATCAATGTCATTCTTTAAGTCAGTCAGGTCACTATCCGCTGTATAGTATTCACTTTCAGCATCATCCATTTCATTCTCTGCTGTCACAACATCAGCATCGGTTTCATCCCCACCATTTTCCATCAGCACCGTATTGTAATGATGTACCGCTTCATTATAGGTTTCAAGGGCGTTGTCGCGAAGGTCCTGAGCATTGTCCAGATCATCCTTATAGGCATCATAAAGCTCTTCCACGGCAGTAAGCTGATTCTGATAATAAGAAAGTTCCCTTTGAAGGTCGGCGATCACCTCATTCTGGTCATCAACCTCTTCTTCATAATATCCTATTGTGTTTACATCTCTTGACCCGCTTTCAGGTTCATCCAGCAATTCTTCCAGAACATCTTCCTCTATGGTTATCTCATCAAAAGGGAAAAGATCCTCGTCTGAGGAAAGAATTTCAATCTGTTCAATCCATGCAAGTGCATCACGATAAGCATCCCCGGCTTCATCTTTTAAAGTCCCCTTCTCTTCTGCTTCGTCTGCTGCAGCCTCAACTTCATCCTGAAGAGCTTCCGCATCATCTTCCAACGTATCAACAGCTATCTCTGCATCGTTAAGTGCTTCCTGTATATTGGAAGGATCATCATAAACAGCCTGATATTTTTCTTTCCAGTCCTCATAACGGGCAAGATCACTCTCATACCTGGCCACTTCATTATTCATAAACTCTCCGGCCCCACCAAAATCATAAGCAAGTTGCATATCAGCAATCTCTTTTTGCAAACCGACAATTTCGGTTTGAAGAGTTTCCACGCGTTCTGCAGCCTCTACATATTTATCCATGTATTCATCCAGTGTCGGATTTTCAACTTCCGATTTGGCAAGTTCAGCCTCAAGATTGCGCATGGCTGTTTCCAAAGCAACTTTGGAATCGGCTGCGGCCTTTTCGGCATCGGCAATGGCTGCTTCAAGCTTAGCCTCCTGTTCGGCTTCATTGATTTCGAGTTCCAACTGGAGCATAGCCAATTCATGCTCATTTTCCGCCTCTTCCATGGCATTACGAATGTTTTGATGCTCAGTCATGGCATCCTGATAATCGGCCTGTGCTTGCTCTACAGCAGCCTGTGCTTCAAGATAGGCGGCTTCCGCTTCAGTCAGGGTGGTTTCACTTTCAGCCCTGGCCTGGATCAAATCGGCCTGGGCCATTCGAAGAGCCCTTACACCCTCCGATTCCTCATTCTCAACACATGAAACAAAAAAGAACATAACAGCCAAATTTGCTGTAATGGTAAGGAGTCTGAAATTTTTCATTTTAAACGAAATTAAATTTTACATTAGGAATTAAGTAGAAATATATTTA
>JAWOCV010000212.1:0-9869 GCA_046483585.1 Marinilabilia sp. | reverse complement strand
TGATCGAGTGGATCGATACGGGTATATTCACCGGGTTGGTATCCGCATTTGAGCAGAGCGGCATTGGCAACGATCTCGTTGATGTTCATGTTGATGCTTGTTCCGGCTCCACCCTGCATGGCGGGAACAATGAAATGTTCGAAGTATTTGCCTTCCCCCACTTCTTTTGCAGCCTCTTCCAGAGCGTCGATCACGTGGCCGGTCATCCATTCGTGTCCTTTTGGTGGTGATAATCCTTTTTTTACTGCAGTATCCCTGAAGTGCCGGTAAGTTATGTAACAGGCCTGTTTAACTGTACCGATGGACTGGTACCATTCAACAGGGAACGGGCCCGGAGCCGGGAAATTTCCGGCAGCCCGGAGCGCGTGAATGCCGTAGAGCTTGTCTTCCGGTATTTGTAATTCTCCCAAGAGGTCCGTTTCGGTACGCATGAATCAGTTTTTATTCCAGTGGCATGGCATAGGTCCTCACATCCTCTCCTGTGATGGTATCATTGCAAAGAATGATGAGTCGTTCAATGACATTACGGAATTCCCGGATGTTCCCGGTCCAGTTGATTTTTTTGAGAGCTTCCACAGCACTTTCATCGAACGTTTTCGGCTGAACGCCGAGTTCCTGGCACGTCAGCTCATTAAAATAGTTGGTCAGAAGAGGGATGTCCTCAACCCTTTCGTTGAGAGAAGGGACCTTGATAATGATCACGCTGAGGCGGTGGTATAGGTCCTGACGGAATCGTCCCTCGTTGATCTCGTCCTGCAGGTTTTTGTTGGTGGCTGCCAATATGCGGACATCAACTTTAATATCTTTGTCGCTCCCCACTCTGGAGACAACACTTTCCTGGAGGGCTCTCAGAACTTTTGACTGGGCAGCATGGCTCATGTCGCCGATCTCGTCGAGAAAGATGGTGCCGCCGTTGGCTTGTTCAAATTTTCCCTTGCGTTGTTTATGGGCCGATGTAAAAGCGCCCTTTTCGTGTCCGAAGAGTTCGCTTTCGATCAATTCGGAGGGAATGGCAGCGCAGTTAACTTCGATGAAAGGTTGTCCGGCACGGTTGCTTTTTTCATGAAGCCAGCGGGCAACAAGTTCCTTTCCTGTTCCGTTTTGGCCGGTGATCAGAACGCGGGCATCGGTAGGAGCTACTTTGTCGATCATCTCTTTTACTTGCTGCATGGGTCTTGACTCTCCCACCATCTCATAGGTTTTGCTGACTTTGCGCCGCAGAACCCGGGTTTCATTGACCAGCTCTTTTTTGTCGAGACCGTTGCGGATGGTCACCAGCAAACGATTCAGATCAAGGGGTTTTTCGATAAAATCGTAAGCGCCTTTTTTAATGGCATCCACTGCTGTGTCGATGTTGCCGTGTCCCGATATCATGATCACCGGTATATCGGGAGCTTTTTCCATGATCTTGTCCAGGACTTCCATGCCGTCCATGTCTGGCATCTTGATGTCGAGGAGGATCACATCGAACTTGTCGGTCCCGAATTTCTCAAGTCCTTCAGGTCCGGTCTCTGCCAGATCTACTTCGTGCCCCTCATATTCGAGAATATCTTTCAGGGTATTCCGAATGCTCTTTTGGTCGTCTATGACTAATATTTTGGCCATTATGCGAATGTTTGTAAACGATCATTCTTAACCTGCTTTATTCATAAGTTTTTGTCATGAGATGTTCAAGTATCAGAAAACGCAAGCAACCGCAGATAAATTTTGATGCAGGAAATAGTGAACCATTTTCAAATCAAATTTATCGAGGACGTTTATGTTTTTCTTATAATTGGGCATCTCATGACAAAAACTTATGAATAATTCAGGTTAAAGCTGATCTGAAATGATCTGTAATATGGCTCCTTCTTTCAGGGCGAAAGAGCATTGCCAGACCTCTTTTATTTTTAATTCTTCGATGAGAAACTGGACAATAATGCTGGCCGGAACGATGCTGTCGACCCTGAAAGGTTCCATGCCCGGCATTACCCGTCGCTGATTTGCGTTGGAAGTCATCAGTTCCCGGTGAACAAGCCCCAGACGTTTGTGTTCAAGATAAAGAGATGTAAGCTTGGACATGTCGAGCAGAGGATAGAATTTTTTCGCCAGTAAAGCAGCCAGTGTATCAAATGAACCAGAGGAACCGACCATTTTCCTGACCGGAAATTCTTTGATGGCCTGGAAAAGCGGTTCAAGTTCTTTTTTCAGGTGTTTATGAATGGCTTTTATCTGACTTTCTTCAATTGGGTCTGAAGGTTTAAAGACTTCAAGAAGCCGGGCCACACCAGTTTCAAAACTGTGTTTCCAGGCTACTCCAAGATGGTTGGCAATGATGAATTCCACGCTTCCTCCGCCGATGTCAACGATGAGTATGTAATTTTCATCGATGGGGAAAACTTGTCGAATGCCGTCAAAAATGGTTTGGGCTTCTTCATCACCCTGAATAATACGGATCGAAAGACCCAGTTCATTGCGCACCCGTTCCAGGAAAAGATCTTTATTGCCTGCATTGCGAATGGCTGAGGTGGCAAAACAAAAAATACTATCTACCTGATAATCTGAAACGGTGATCAGGTGGTTCCTTAAAGCCTCGAGTCCGCGCTCTATGGCTGCAGGTGTGATGGTTGACCTGTGAATGCCGCCTTCTCCAAGCTTAGCCGGCAATTTAGATTCAAGCAGTATATTGTAACTCCCATTTTGCGCGACTTCTGTTATAAGAAGGTTAAAAGTATTGGTCCCCAGGTCTATAATGGCTGTTCTGGTTTGCTGCATAGTTGATATTTGTATAATCTTTCAAAGATACAAAATATTTGGTGTCTGCCCATAGAGCCACATTTGTTCCTGCATTGACTTGGCTTTACCGGATTAAGGTAAAAGCGATGCTAAGAAGTTGTGAGTTTCTGACCATACAGCCGATCAGGGAAATTTATTTGCCTTTCTTACAGAGGTAAGACAACCGGAGCGTCTCTGCTTATTATTCTCCTGAAAAACGGAACCACTTCCACAGCTCTTTGTAGTTTACTTTTTTACCATACATAAGAATGCCTGTCCGGTAAATTCTTCCGGCAAACCATGTGGTAAAAATGAAGCCTCCAACAAGCAGTCCCATTGAAAGGGTCAGTTCCCACAAAGGGACATCAAACGGAATACGGGCCATCATTACTATGGGCGATGTGAAGGGGATCATGCTGAACCAAAAAGCAATATCACTCCCCGGATTCCGGAAAGTGAGCATGGCTACGTAAAGCGAAATGATAATGGGAATGGTGATGGGCAGCATGAACTGTTGTTGATCGCTTTCGTTGTCGATGGCCGAGCCAACAGCTGCAAAGAGTGCCGAATAGAGCAGGTAGCCACCAAAGAAATAGAACACAAAAAGGAGAAGCGTTTTTAAAGGTTCAACACTTTTGACCATCTCCATCATACTGGCGAAATTGAGATTTTCCGCAGCACTCATCGTTTCTTCAGATGACTCGTTGCCCTCCTGCATCATCTCCATCTGTGCTTCGGCTCGCGTGGGCATGGGCGAGTCGTTGAAAAAAGCCACTTTGATTCCGCTGACGATGAGCAGTGTCAGGGCCACCCACAGGAAAATCTGTGTGAGGGCCACCATGGCAATACCGATGATCTTACCCATCATCAGCTGGAAGGGGCGCACTGAGGAGATGATCACTTCCACAATACGGCTTGTTTTTTCCTCCATCACCCCTTTCATGACCTGGGCACCATAAATGAAAATAAACATATAGGTGAGCAGGGCAAATACGATGCTGATGATCATGGTAAGTTCCGTGGAGCTTTGGGTCTCGGTGCCGTCCTGACCTAACTTGACTGTGGAAATGTCCACATCAATTTTGTCCAGTTCCGTGATGATGTTTTCGAGGCCTTCTACTTCAAAAGAGCCAAGCTTACGGTTTTTCAGGTGTTCTTTCAGGCTGTTGCGGACGTGGTTTTTAACATCCACCGTGACCTGAGCATCGGAATAAAGGGTAATGGCTTCCGGGTTTTCCAGGAGATTGTCGCGAATAACCAGGAAAGCATAATAGGGGGTACCGTTCAGGTTTTGTCGCAATTCAGATTCCTGTTCTTCATTGATAAACTCGAATTTAAGATGTTCGGTCTCGGAAATTTCTCTCTCATAAAGTCCCGTGTTGTCGATTACCGCAATGGTTTTTGCTTCATCGTCTTCAATGGTGGCCAGCCAGGCCGGTATGATCATCAGGGCCGCAAAAAGGATGGGTCCCAGGATGGTCATCACAATAAAACTCTTTTTTCGTATGCGGGAGAGATACTCTCTTTCTATGATCAATAATGTTTTACTCATGATACTTGTTTTTGGGCGGGTTCCTGTTGATTGACAACCTGTATGAATACATCATTCATGCTGGGCAGAAGTTCCTGACAACTATGGATGTTACAGTGATCCATAATGGCAGAAAGAACTTCATTGAGCGATTGGCCTTCATCCAGCTTGATCTGTGCCGAGAGGTGCTCGTTCACGGTGCGGATGTCGCGAAGTTCAAAACGATCCTTTAAGATGTCACTGACGGTGGATCTGTCGCCGGAAAAGTCCAGACTAACCAGGTTTTGCCGGTAGTCTTTACGCACCTTTTCGGTGGGGCCCTCGATCATGGTATGCCCGTTATGGATCAGTGAGATGTGTTCGCAAAGTTCTTCGACGGAAGACATATTGTGTGTAGAGAAAATGATGGTGGCCCCTTTTCTTTTGAGTTCCAGTATTTCTTCTTTCAGCAGGGTCGCGTTGATGGGGTCAAAACCGCTGAAAGGTTCATCGAAGATGAGAAGGGAGGGTTCGTGCAGAATGGTGACGATGAACTGTACTTTTTGGGCCATTCCTTTTGATAGTTCTTCCACTTTCTTTTCCCACCAGGGTTGTATTTCAAATTTTTCGAACCAGTATCTGAGTTGTTTCAGGGCATCATTTCGTGAAAGACCTTTAAGACGAGCCAGGTAGACGGCTTGTTCTCCGACCTTCATCTTTTTGTAGAGACCCCGTTCTTCGGGCAAATACCCGATTTTCATAATATCGGTTGATTTGAGGGGTTGACCGTCAATGGTTAAAGTCCCCTCGTCGGGACCGGTGATGCGGTTGATGATCCGTATAAGGGTGGTTTTTCCCGCCCCGTTGGGGCCGAGCAGACCATAGATGCTGTTTTCAGGAACGTCGATGGAGACCTGGTCCAGCGCCAGATGATTGGCGAAACGTTTGACTATGTTCCTGGCTTCAAGAAATGCCATAAATGTAAGGGGTTAAGTTGAACATTTTTGAGTTTAACGGACAAAGATAATTATTTTTAACCATTCAGGGTGTTGAATAAGTTGACAGGTTTCAAACCAAGCAGGCTTCCAAAATATAATGTTGTTATCTTTTTTGGCAAATACCCTTCACTTACATGTTCAAATACCAGTTATAAGCATTTTTCAGCAGCCCCTTAAATCTCAAAATCCAACGGTCTATTGTTGTTAGGGCACATAGACATAATGTACCTAAAACTAAAAGCGTTTAGTTGACTTTAAGAAACATTGAAGGAACATTAAGGCAATGGCAATGTAACTGGAGGAGGAATGAAACAGAAAGATATTGAAATATTGGGGCCAATAGCTGAGCCGGAATAGATTATTTTTATGAATGAGTGCGGTATAAAAAGGTATATTTTTGTCAAAATCGAGGCGTTTTAAATTTTTGTACCGGAGTTAACTGATTGTTAATGAGGATGCAAAAATTTCAAACAACGAAGAGTTTGGCAATAAAGATGCTTTTTAGACCGGGCTCATGAATTAATCCGGCTAACATCAATTACCCCGCCTTCGGATCAGCACAATCCCGTATTCCTCTTCGATGAACCGGAAATAGTAGTACAACCGGTAATTCAGTTCCAGCCCATAGTCTTTGTGAGGATCGTATTGGATCTTTGTCTGATAAAAGTCTCCGTACCTCGAGGGGTTGTTGTACCGCTGATTCCATTCGTTCACATATTGATTGTTCCAAATCTCATAATATTGTTGCGAATGGTAATTGGCCGGGGGCTGAGTCACCAGCCAGGACTCAAATCCCGGGTCTATCACGATGAGCTCATATTCGGTGGTATCCCCATTTTCGGTGGTGTCATTTTCAATCAGTTCCACTTCCTGTTCAGGGGCTTGTGCCTTTTTCGTAGTTTTACACGAGGAGACAATGAGCCCGCTTACAAGAAAAAGAGCGACCAGGGTTTTGATCAACTTTCCTGTTAACAGACGCTTGATTAAAGAAGTTTTGAAATTCATAGCGCATGCTTTTGTACTACTCTTAAAGTTAACCCTTTTGCAGGAAAAGTCAATGGATGTTTGATGTTTTTTAGGGGGTATTCTGCGTCGCTGTGTTACAAGGCACCTTTGGTACTGGGCAACTGATTGTTTAAATGATCTTTTTTAATGGCTGTTTTCAGAGCCCTTGCCAGCGCTTTGAAAATGGCTTCGATCTTGTGGTGTTCATTGTTCCCTTTCGCTTTGATATAAAGATTGGCTGCTGCTGCATCTGAAAAGCTTTTAAAAAAGTGCATAAACATTTCGGTAGGAAGATCGCCGACTTTTTCGCGTTTGAATTTGGCTTTCCATACAAGCCATGGCCTTCCGCCAAAATCGAGGGCTACGTGGGCCATGCAATCGTCCATGGGAAGTGAGAAGCCATAGCGTTCAATACCACGCTTGTTGCCCAATGCTTTTTTGAACGCTTTTCCGAGAGCCAGGGCCGTATCTTCGATGGTGTGGTGTTCGTCAACCTGCAGGTCGCCGTCGACATGGATGTTGAGGTCGCAGCCTGAGTGACGGCCGATCTGTTCCAGCATGTGATCAAAGAAATGTAATCCCGTGTTGATGTGACATTCTCCTGTTCCGTCAAGATCAAGATTGACTTTGATCTTTGTTTCCGATGTATTTCTTTCAACGGTTGCGGTTCGTTCGGTTTTGAAAAGAAAATTGGCAATGTTGGTCCAGCTTTCTGAGCAAAGGGCGCAGTACCGGTCGAGTTGGTGCTTTCTGAGCTCGTCCTTTCCCTTTTCACTGTTTTGTATCCAAATGGCCCTGCAACCAAGGTTTTTTGCCAGTTCAACATCTGTGAGGCGATCCCCGATCACAAACGAACCGTCCATGTCATAATCATCCGTCATATACTCTTCCAGCATTCCTGTGCGTGGTTTGCGGGTAGGGGCATTTTCCCCGGGAAAAGAGCGGTCGATGTGAATTTTAGCGAATTCGATGCCTTCTCCTTTCAACGTTTCCAGCATTTTATTCTGGACAGGCCGGAAATTTTCTTCAGGGAAGGAAGGCGTCCCCAATCCGTCCTGATTGGAAACCATGACCAATTCGAAATCAAGATGCCGGGCAACACGTGCCAGATTTCCGATGACCCCCGGCACGAAACTCATTTTCTCAAGAGTGTCAATCTGGTAATCTGTGGTTGGTTCCTTAATGATGGTTCCGTCACGATCTATGAAAAGGATTTTTTTTGCGGGTGTATTATTCATTTTGATGAGAAATTTTCTTCCAGCCACCGGGCCAGGTGTTGTGTCCATTCGAAAGCCTCACTGTCTTCCCGGAAACCGAAGCCATGTCCGCCTTCGGGAATAATGATCTCTTCCACTTCAATCTGATGTTCTCTTAAAGCCCTGGCATAGAGTTTAGTATTTTCCGGGTCAACAGCCTCATCGTCTTCAGCATGGAGGATAAACGCTGGTGGTGTGCTGGTGTTGATATGCTTCTCTGTAGAAAAGAAAGTTTCCAGTTGGGGAGGCGGATTCTCTCCTATAAGTTCTTTTTTCGATCCGCCGTGGGTATACTTATCTTTCATTGAGATGACCGGATAGATCAGTACCGAAAAATCGGGTCTTACCTCAGGACCAAACGGGGCAAAGGGGATCTCCTCATCGAAGAGGACTGAGGCCGAAGCGGCGAGATGCCCTCCCGCAGAGAAGCCCATAATGCCGATGGCGTTGGGGTCGACCCCTAATTTCCCGGCCTGTTGTCTTACGGTCTGGATGGCCTGCCGGGCGTCCATCAGGGGGATGTAAGAGGCGTCGGTAAAGAGTTCTTCATCGGGCAGCCGGTACTTAAGAACAAAAGCCTGATACCCCAGGGAGGAAAGCCATTCGGCTACCTGTTTGCCCTCATGATCGTAAGCCTGATAGCGATACCCCCCGCCGGGACAAATGATGACAGCCGGTCGTACGCTATCTTCCGAAGCGGGGAAATGCCATAATTCGGGATGGGTCACTTTGCTCAAATGCGCTGCTCCCTCACCGGGCTCTGTCTTTTCTTCTTCTACTTCAACATCCTTATTCCCCGGTGCCGGCGGATCATATAGGGGGATGGGCGTATATTGGGCCCATGATGCGTTAATCATACCTGTCAAAAAAAAGAGAATGAACAATAGATTTTTCATAGTATCCTTTTTAAACCTGTTTAGCCTGATTTAGAATATATCGTTAGATTTAAGGTGAATTCTGTAATACTATTAACCGGCTATTGTTTTTTATTCATATTTCCTTTAACAATACTCCGTTAAACTTTTGTAAAAACTTGATTATTGGCTGGTTAAAAAAATGTACATTATTCTTGCTTAAATGCAGATTATTAATGTTATAAGATTGATCTTAAATCTTATATCTAAAGATCTAAAGATCTATTGTTTAATGCATCCAGAAGGGATTTGTTCTCTTCCGGGGTTCCCACTGTAATGCGCAGGCAACCTTCACAAAGATCCACCCCTGAACGGTCGCGGATGATAATTTTTTTCTTCACCAGAAAGTTATAGATTTTTTTCGGGTCTTCCGCTTTTAACAGAATGAAATTTGCATCGGTGGGATAGATCTTTCTGATGAAAGGGAGTTTTTGGAGTTCCCTGGCCAGTTTTTCCCGCTCGCTGATAAGTTCTTTTACCCATGTTTGCATTTGGGTGTTTTCCGAAAGCAGATCAAGTGCCTTTTTCTGGGTGAGCGTGTTGACATTGTATGGATATTTTATTTTGCTAAACACGTTTATTATTGGTGCTTTAGCAAAAGCAATGCCAAGCCGGATGCCCGCCATTCCCCATGCCTTGGAAAAGGTCTGAAACAGGACCAGGTTGGGAAATTGTTTAAGGGCAGGGAGCCAGCTTTTTTCCGGGGCGAAATCAATGTAAGCCTCATCGATGACCACAATGCCCGGAAAGTTTTCAAGAATCCGTCGGACATCCTTTTCACGGAAACAATTGCCCGTCGGATTGTTGGGAGAGCAGAGAAACATGAGTTTGGTGTGTTCATCCGCTGCCTCTAACAGACTTTCTGTGTCCAGTTCAAAATCGGGGGTGAGGAGGACTTTTTTGACTTCCACATCGTTGATGTCGGCTGCTACTTTGTACATGCCGTAAGTGGGAGTGATGGACACCATGTTGTCGATCCCCGGGCGGCAAAAGGCCCGTATCACCAGGTCAATGGCTTCGTCGCTGCCATTGCCCAGAAAGATGTTGGCGGGGTCGACTTGCTTGATCGCTCCGATCTTCTTTTTCAGTTCACGCTGGTAAGGATCGGGATAACGGTTGTATGGATCATTAAAAGGGTTTTCATTGGCGTCCATAAAAACGGCCGCTTCCCCTGTATATTCGTCTCTGGCCGAGGAATAGGGTTTTAAAGCTCTGATATTGGGGCGGAGTAATTCGTCCAAGGGTTTCATTTGCTAAACAAGTTTAGGTTAAATTATTTCTGATCTGAGCAGTTAGGCGCGAAGGTTGATTTAATCTCCTGTTTACATGTTTTTCAGCCGGAGCGAAACGGCCATTTTGTGTGCATCCAGGTGTTCCGCCGCTGCCATGGTCTCTATGACGGGGCCCAGTTTTCGGAGGCCCTTTTGTGATA
>JAWOCV010000303.1:0-5702 GCA_046483585.1 Marinilabilia sp. | reverse complement strand
CCTTAAAAAACAGCCTAAACGCAGAAATTAATAACGCAAAAATTTTATTATCAAATATTTACAAGCATCATTAATTGGTGTTTAAAATGTACACACTCTTTATTTTATAGAAGTACGACCCGCTCTGGGGGTCGATTTTACTGTAAACTTGATATTCTATAAAGATTTGACCCACTTCGGGGTCATTTTCTTGTTGCTTAAATGAGATGGATCCTGAAGGGCTCCTATATTTATAGCTCATTCAGATATAAAGAATATCGACGCTGAAAGTGTCGTACATCTTCATAAAAAAAGATTTAGTCGAATCGAAAATTCTTAAAAAATAAAACGCTACCACCAAATACTAACCATTCTCCGTTACATCTGGAAGAGCTCTCCGGGATGGACGCTCCTCAATGGCATATTGCTGATTATCCGGGGGGTGCTTCCGCTGTTGCTGCTTTATCTGGTGAAGCTTCTGGTGGATGAAATCCAGACCATAGCCACAACCGGCGGCGGAGAGGATGCCATGCAACGCATGGTGGGCCTGTTGATCGTGGCAGCGGTGGTGTTTCTGACCAATGCTCTGACGGCATCGCTGGGTACACTGGTCCGGGAACGGCAGTCTTATGTGATTTCGGATTTCTTTGACGACCTGGTCCACAACAAAACCACCCGCATTGAATATGGATTTTTCGAAAATCACCGTTACCAGAACATCTTTTTCCGGGCGCTGAATGAGGCATCGCACCGCCCGGCGAAAATATTTTACGGCATCGTCGGCATCCTCCAGAACCTGATCACCCTTCTCGTGATGGGAGGAATATTACTGATGGTGCACTGGTCGGTTTCCATCGTGTTGTTGCTGGTTACCCTACCGGTGATGGTGATCCGGCTTCGTTATGCCCGCTCACTTTTCAATTTCAAAAGGGAAAACACCAACCGTGAACGAAAGGTCAATTACTACAACCGATTGCTTACTTCACGGGAGTATGCCAAGGAACTGAGGACTTTTGACCTGGGAGATTTGTTCCGCAGCCGGTACCATGAAATAAAAAACGACTGGCGGGACAGCCAGTACAAGATGCTGAAACACAAAACGGTCCGGGAAGTATTCGTGCAGGTTCTGGCTGCCATGGCGGTCTTTTCCATCTACGGGCTTATTGCTTACCGGGCCTTTCAGGGCGACATCAGCATCGGAGATGTGGTCCTCTATTTCATGGCCCTTCAGCGGGGATACACCTATCTTCAGGAATTTCTTGCACGCATCTCCGGTCTTTATGAAGACTCGTTGTTTCTGCATAACCTTTTCGAGTTCCTGGAACTGCCCGAAGCCCGGCCACCCTTGGATGAACCTCAGCGCCATCCTTTTCCTGTGCCCATGCAACAAGGCATCCAATTCAACAATGTGGGCTTCCACTACCCGGTGAACGACCGGTGGATTTTACGCAATGTCTCATTCTCCATCAATGCCGGGGAGACCGTGGCTCTTGTGGGGGTCAATGGGGCCGGAAAATCCACACTGGTCAAATTGCTATGCAGTTTGTACCACCCCCTGGAAGGTTCGATCACCATTGATGGCACACCGCTGGAAAAGCTCAAATGGAAGGACCGGGTGGACAACATCAGCGTGATCTACCAGGATTTCATGCTCTACAATGTCACCGCCCGCGAAAACATCTGGTTTGGCAACATTCGAAGAGAGCCCACTGATGAAGCGGTACAGGATGCCGCCGGCCAGGCAGGCATTCATCCCATCATCAGCGAATTTGAAAAAGGCTATGAAACCACGCTGGGCACACTTTTCGACGACAGCGAGCAGCTCAGTCCCGGCCAATGGCAAAGACTGGCCCTGGCCCGTTCCTTTTTTACCAAATCGCAGATTGTCCTTCTCGACGAGCCCACCAGTGCCCTGGATGCCTTCTCGGAAGCCCGCCTGTTGAAATACATCAAGGGCATCACGGAGAACCGCACTGCCCTGATCATCAGCCACCGGCTTTCAACCATCAAGATGGCCGACCGGCTTGTGGTCCTGGATGGTCAGCATGTGGTGGAATCAGGGGCATATGATGAATTGATGAAGAAAAAAGGGCATTTCCACAATATGTTGGAATCCCTGTTTTTAAAAAGGTTCAACTGCGTATGGAACCCCGTGTGGATTATTTTATTTCTGATATCAGTGAGGATTCACCTGTTCGCTACCGTCCCTATTCGTTTGGAGTTTACACCGGGGTGTTTTATGAGTTTTGAGTTGTTCCGTGTTATTGGTTAATTCGTCAATTTGTTAATTCGTCAATTGGTTAATTCGTTCGCTCGGCTATGCCGCTTGCTTGAAAAAATTGGCTCACTGGGTTTTTTGGAGGGGCACAAGCAATAGCATGATGGGCCACCCTCGCTCAAAATTTGTGACCTCGTCCTTTTTTGAACACTCCCAGCCTATGTACGAATTAACAAATTGACGAATTAACCAATAACACGGAACAACTCAAAACTCATAAAACACCCCCGTATACACTCCAAACGAATAGGGACGGTAGCGAACAGGTGAATCCTCACTGATATCAGAAATAAAATAATCCACACGGGGTTCCATACGCAGTTGAACCTTTTTAAAAACAGGGATTCCAACAGCAATTCCGGCATGTGAGCTCATGCTCATATCAGAAATGCCGTTGGTTTCCCCAACATATTGCCGTTTCCCGGAGCTCCGCAGGTAAGCATTGTTATCAATCAGCCAGTTGGTACTGAAGCCTCCGGCAAGGGAGAATTCCATTCCTCCGCCGTTAAATATATGGTAGCGCAATGTGAAAGGCAGCCTTACATAGCCCAGTGACTGTTCCAGAAGGGGATTGTTCTCACCGTTTAGATTATCCGGACTAAGCTCTATTACTTCACCGGCATCACTGCTAAAAGTCTTCATCGCCGTAGGGTCGTCAGTGGAAGCATCCGGGATAATCGCTCCAAGGGTATTGCTGAGCTCCACCTCGGTCACATCAAGGCCACTTCCGGGAGTGGCATCTGACAAACTGTAGACACGATCGGAACGGGTGAGCGTATTCACCTCCTGCCCCATGCTGGTAAAGTTCACTCCGGTTTCAAGTTTCCAGCGTTTGTTTATTCGAAGAGCCAGGTTGAAGCCCCCACCACCTCTCATCGTTGCATTTTCCCGACTGCCTCCGGAAACCGGCCCGGATACATCTCTGAATGCATATGTTGGAGAATATTCTCCCCCTATACTGAAAGATCGCCCGGTGCGAACGGGTTTCGGCCTTTCACCCCTTCTTTCCACATCCGTAGAAACCACCTCCTCAGAGACCCCGGCAGGTATTTTTGCAATTCTTGTCCCTGTTCTGGCAAATTCCGGCAGAGGGCGGGCATTCATTTTTTGAAGATCTTCCCCGGCTTCAGAAGAAGAAATGGGCCCTTCGCTCCTCATCTCCGCCAGTTGCTCTTCGAAATATGTATCATCAGAGCCGGCCGGCACTCTCTTTTCAATTTTCTCATCCGTTTTTTCGATGCCTTCTTCTAAAGACGATCCGATGCGTTCCCTGTCCTCTTCTTCATCTGTCATCTGCTGATACGACTTGTCCCCATCTTCTTTCTGCGTAGATTTCTCCACACCCGGAGCTTCATTTTGGGTATATAAAACCGAAGAATCCACCGGAAGATATCTGGTTCCGTCAAACAACCATAAAAGACCGGCCGCCAGCAAAACAACCGCAGCAGCCCCCCATCTCAGGAGAGGCATCAGACGGCGCTTACGGCCACGATCATCCAGACGGGCTTCCACCGCATCCCAAACCCGGGAAGAAGGCTGTTCCTCCAGGTCATTTAACCGTCTGAACAATTGGTCTGTATTTTTATCCGATGTCATCATATCTTCACGGATTCGTTCCTGTAATACTCACGGATCTTTTGCTGCAACAATTTTCTTGCACGGGAGAGGTTCGATTTACTGGTCCCGGACGAAATATTCAACTGACGGGCTATTTCGTCGTGACTCAGCTCTTCCAGAACATACAGGTTGAAAACCAGCCGGTAACGTTCCGGTAATTGCTGAACCAATGCCAGCAAAACATCCAGCGACGGAGGCGTAATTTCATCTGAACTTTCCTCCTCACCAATCAATGCACCCTCGTCAGCATATTCGTCAATTTCCCCTGTAGTGAATTTCTGGCGTCTGAAGGATTCAATGATCATATTAACCATGATACGCCGCATCCACCCTTCAAAAGAGCCCTTAAAGCGAAACGTGTGTATCTTTTCAAAAACCTTAATGAATCCATCCTGCAAAAAATCCTCAGCCGACTCACGATTACCGGCATAACGAAGACACACACCCAGCATTTTGGGTGCAAACATATTATAGAGCGCCTTCTGAGCGCTCCTGTTTCCTTTCTGACATTCGACAATTATACCATTGAGGTCTTGCACAATTGCTGATTCAAATAATTTCAGGTAAATTTAATCCACTCCGACTTACGGTGCAAGGCCCTGTCAGATCGTTTTTTATAGGAAGATGTAAAAAAGGAAGGATGGTTGCGTAACGGACTAAAAATTTTTACGTGCTCTCTCCAATTCACGCTGAGTGTCTTTTGTCTTAAGGGTTTCCCGTTTATCGTGCTTCTTTTTCCCTTTGGCCAGGGCGATTTCAAGCTTGGCATATCCCCTGTCGTTGAGGAACATTCTCAGCGGCACAATGGTGAGTCCTGACTCTTTGGTTTTACGCTCCAGTTTTTTGAGTTCTTTCTTGTTCAGCAACAATTTTCGAACCCGGTGGGGCGCATGATTATTAAAAGTACCGTAAAAATACTCAGCAATATTAATGCCTTTCACCCACAATTCACCTTTTACGAAATAGCAATACGATTCAACCAAACCGGCACGTCCATTACGGATAGACTTGATCTCTGTGCCCGACAATTGAATGCCGGCCACATATTTTTCGAGTATTTCATAATCGAAATAAGCTCTCTTATTCTTGATGTTTATCCTGTTTGCCGACATATCAAATGGTTAACAAATTCAACAACAATATTCTCACCACAAAGGGCAGCACAAGCACCAGAAAAGCAATAATAATTGAAAAAAGGAATTTCCTGTCCTGCCCGGGGCCCGGAAGATTCCTGATGCCGGTCCATGTCAGGTAAAAGCTGTAAAAGGCCAGTATCTGAATAAAAAAGAATTCCGGAATCAATGCCGTTACAAGTGACACCGCATACAAAGGTGCAGAGCTGTATATGGTGAGTTTGGCTGACAGCTCTCTTGATGACACCAGATGAAAATACGGCATCAGCCTGTATACCAGATACCATGCAATAAAAAGACCGGCAAATAAGGTCATGAACATCAATAAAGCCTTCTTCAGGGCCAGCTCAAATATGAACGCCTGCTGATTAATCAGGTGTGAGATAAATGTAGCCAGTGTCACCAACCCTATCATAGGAAGGGCAAAAGAGCTGAGCATATCATTAAAGGGACTGCTCTCCCGGTGTATCCTCTGCCATTCTGCTACCGGTGCCACCAACAGATTGCGCAATCTGAAGGCAAGAGACTTGTACATCCCGGCTGTACTGGCCTGTTGTTTAATTTCCATAAGCAAATAAACGAGCCATATCAAATGGTTACCAACATGCAAAATTAAAAAATAATCATGAGTCTCTTCTGAAAAATCATTTAAACCCGCATTTTTCTTAATTTTGAACAGATACAGCCAAAAACTT
>JAWOCV010000193.1:0-6291 GCA_046483585.1 Marinilabilia sp. | reverse complement strand
CTCATCAATAGATCGTTAGATTTTTAGATTTAAGATGAATCGTATGTTGTTGATAATCCGTATTTTAACACAAAGGATACTTCAATTTTAAACAATTGAATAAAAAGTACTTACAAAAGTTTAACGGACTATTGACTCATAGTGGAAGACAAAATTACCCAAAATCTAAGAGAATAAAATTCCAGTGACCCACAATTTATTCTGTCCTTATTTTCAAACATATCCGGGAATTATCCCGGGAAACCACATGTTAAAAAAGATCGGAAAACTTGCATACATGCCCATATTAAACTACTTTTGTAATAGAAGATCTTTGATAAAGAGATGCCGCACCAGCATTATTGATTGTTAAACTCAACACTACAAACTTGCCGAGTAAAACTATCCGTTAAAAGGGCAGGCCTCAACCTTCGGGTTGTCTTCGGACACAGTGGATCCCCGCTTAACGGATGTACTCAAATCCTGTCGTCAGGAGTTTAAATAATCCACTGGTGCGGCCCTTATATAAAGGCGGCCCGGCCTGTTCCGGCCCGCCTTTTTTTAGCTTTTGCCTTAAGCGATTCTTATTATCCCAAAATCCAGGCTTCCGAGCATTCAGGTTATCTCCTGTTGTTTATTCCTTAACCTGCATGCTTAAAAATGTTGCGGTATCAGAAAACAGGCTTTTGCTTACCCAAATTCCTTTAACGCGAGCTATTTTCTGAAAATGGATGATCAATTCAGTCCTGTCTGAAAAGAAAGCCGCATCCCTGACATCGCTGAAAAAAGAAGATAACCCTTCCCCTACAGGCATTGAAAACGGATAGAGATTTTTTACTCAACCTTCCGCCCGCTTTAATTTAACCTGAACTATTGACTTCGTCGAACTTCGTTTCATAAATTATTTCCCTTATGAAAAAAGTTCAGGTTAACCCCGACTTAGATGAAGTTAAACTTTTGAAAAAAGTTTTTACTGAATCTTAGTCGCTGTCGGAGACAGGGATTATTTGTGAAACGAAGTTCGACGAAGTCAATAATCCGGGTTAAAAGATGGAACAAAATTTGAAAACAAACCTATTATCATACCTGTTGAGAAAGAAACAATATGCGTTTGAAAATCGAACAAAATGAATGACACAAACCTTTTAGATGAAAGCTTTAAGAAGATAAAGAACTACTTACAGGATCAGGATGTCAATGAACAATCTACCGTAAAATTCAAAAATCCAGCAGAACTCAGCGACAGCATCCAATTCGGGATAGAACGGGATGGTGTTTCTGAAGATGAATTTTTGCGATTGATAGACTACTATCTTGAATATTCTGTTCGTACAGGAGACAAGCAATTTCTAAATCAGTTATATTCCGGATTTAATCTTCCCGCCTTTATTGGTGAGATGCTCACCATTGCCACCAATACTTCCATGTCCACCTATGAAGTTGCCCCTGTGGCCACCATGATAGAAAAGGAGATGATCGGATTGATGAAAAGTTATGCCGGTTATTCCCGGGGAGAAGGCATCTTTGTAAGCGGCGGCAGCAACGGCAACCTGATCGCCATGTTTTCTGCCCGGAACAGCTTCTTGCCCGACAGCCGTTTCGAAGGTTATGACCGGAACCGGAAGCTCAAGGCCTTTGTGAATGAACATGCCCACTATTCATTTGATACTGCTGCCAATTTACTTGGCATCGGTGCCGATAATGTGGTCAAGGTGAAGTCCGATAAAAACGGCAGAATGATCCCTTCCGAGTTGGAAAAAGAGATCAACCAATGTTTGCAAAAAGGAGAGCAGCCATTTTTCGTAGTGGCCACATGTGCCACGACTCTCCTGGGCGCTTATGATCCGGTAGATGAAATGGCAGAGATCTGTAAAAACCATAATATCTGGTTGCATGCCGATGGTGCATTCGGAGGCTCGTTACTTCTGAGTGAAAAGCATCGCCACCTGTTGAAAGGGCTGGAAAAAACCGACTCATTTGTATGGGACCCGCACAAAATCATGAACATTCCACTTATTTGTTCTGCTTTATTGGTAAAAGAAGAAGGAACATTAAAACACAACATTACAGATATCGATACCGACTATCTGTACCACCAGCTGGATCAGAATGAGGATCTGGGTGAAAAATCCATACAGTGCGGACGAAGGGTCGATGCTGTAAAACTTTGGTTTGCCTGGAAATATTTCGGTCTGGAAGGTTACCAAAAAAGAATTGACAACCTGATCGATATGGCCCAATACGCCGAAGAGCAAGTAAAAGACAATCAATCTCTTGAATTGCTGGTTCCCCGCCAGTCGTTCGCTGTTTGTTTTCGATACATTCCACGTTATCCGGCCGATTTGAACGCTTTCAATCTTCAATTGCGTGAGGCTCTGCGGAAGAAGGGGAAAACGATTGTCAATTTCAGCCACATTGGTCAGACGCTGGCCATAAGGTTTGTGGCCACCAATGGAGAGCTGAAACATGCAGATCTTGATCAATTTTTTGAGAATTTATTTTCAGAAGCCACAAAACTGGAAAAATCAAATTACGCCCATAATGCCAGAGCATAATTCATTTACAGGTTTTGCCATTGCCCTCGCCTGGCCGGCGACTTATTGCAAGCAGCCGGGATCATGGTACGATGATATAACCCATTTGCTCAACATCAGCACCAACCGTTTTTATCAGGTTGGCCATGCCGCATTGGTGTTGGTAGAAGCCGGAACCAGGAAGTGCCATTATTTCGATTTTGGCAGATATCATGCCCCATTCAAGCATGGAAGGGTGCGGGGAGAAATTACGGATCCCGGCTTAACCATCCGTACGAAAGCCGAATTATCTGAAGACGGAGGCCGGATTGATAATTTCCGGGAAATTCTTGAAGAGTTACAATCAAACCATGAATGTCACGGAGATGGGGATTTGCACGCGGCTTATTGCGGGGTCAATTTTGAGAAAGCTTTTGCCAAAGCCAGGCAAATGCAGGAAGATAGCCCCATCCCCTATGGCCCCTTTAAACGAAAAGGCAGTAATTGCTCAAGATTTGTTTGTACTTCAATATTGGCTGGCAACCCTGCATGGAATATTACCTTTGATCTGAAATACCTTGTTTTTCTTACCCCCACGCCACTGAACAATGTCAATGCACTAAAGCACAAATCAGTGGTTCCAAAACCATTTTACCAGCCGGTTCTTAAACCGGCCCCTTTCAAAAACAAACCTTTGCTGAAAGATACATTGCCCGAACCCGAGAAACCCTGGAATATTCCTCTTAATGCGCAATGGCTTAGTGGCGAAGGAGCCGGATCCTGGTTTTCGATCGAAAAACATGAAGAGGAATATTGGATTACCCGCTTTAATGATGCAGGTGAAACCGAATGCAAAGGAATTTTCACCGGGTCAGAATCACCTGATTTCAATATTGAGCGCCCCTACCAGTTTGTTCACCTGAGCCATTGTAATCAGGTCAGAATCAAACAGGACAAACGGATCATAACATTTCAGAAATTGGAAGAAGAGCGGCATAAGGCCACCGAAGGCAAATTATCGGTTGAGGAGGAAATGAACCATTTCCCCGGCAATTGATGAAATATTAAAAACACTCTTAGTTTTTTCATAAAGGTCTATCGTTTTCCAATATTCACAGTATATCCGAAAATAGAAATGGCTGGTGATTTCAAAGTCACTTTCCCCTCAACAATATCGGTGATCGTAGTATAAATAACTTCCTGGTCAGGCATACTGGCGTTGTAAATAATGCCTACAGGATGGTCTTGGGGGTAATTATTTTCCAGATATTTTCGGGCTATCTCCCTCAGGTTTTTGGCTCCCATGTAATATACTGAAGTATCGGTTTCGGAGATACAGAAACTGTTTTTCCCATGTGCCGTTCCAAACGATACGGACGATGAAACACCCCGATGGGTTAAAGGAATGCCACTAAACGCAGCCGCGCCTACAGCTGAAGTAATTCCGGGAATAACCTCCACGGGAATGCCTTTTTCTTCCAGATAGCTTTTCTCCTCTCCTCCCCGGCCAAAAATAAAGGGATCGCCGCCTTTTAACCTGACCACCATGTGCCCTTCCCGGGCAGCCTTAAACAATATTTCATTGATTTCGCTTTGTTCCTTGCTGTGATTCCCCCTGCGTTTGCCCACATATTCTTTTTCACCAGGGTATTCATCTAAGGCATCGGATGCCAGCAAATCATCATAAAAAATAATGTCGGCCTGTTTTAATAATTTTTCTCCTTTTTTGGTGAGTAAATCCGGATTTCCGGGGCCAAAACCAACAAGAAAAACCTTTCCTTTTAATTCTTTTTTTTGTTTTTCAAGCAACTCGCTCTCTCTAAAAAATCGATTCAGTTCTTCCTTTACAGCCAGCGTTTTTTTGGGATTTCTGTTTTTCGAATTTATGCCGGCTATAATGCTCTCGTTTTCTAAAATGACTGATGAAATAAAATCTGAACAATCCGCATTGTCTGTTCTGTTGCACAACACACCTGCATTCTCTGAATCAGAGGAAATTTGTTGATTGACCTCTTTGGAATCGGTGCAGGCATAAACCAGGAATTGATCTTTGAGGTATTCCGGTTTGTATACGTCGCTGATAAATTTTAAGCCGTCCATTTGTTGCAATTCTTCAATAAATTCAGGAGCAACCACGGTTACGTGCTTTGCATATGCCAGAATGTTTTTGGCTTTCTGATACGCAACATTGCCACCACCAACGATCAGAATGTTTTTATTCTCCACATTCAATGAAATGGGTAAATAACTCATAAGCATTGTTTTAATATTTATGGTTCTTTCAAATTAGCGCTCGTCTTTATGGTGAGCCCGCTCTGCTGTAACCGGTTGATTCACATATTTTCTTTGGCTTCCCGCAATTTGTTTTCGGTTTCAAGCATATTATAGAATGTCTTCATGTCTGACGGCAACTCTGATGGTTCAATTTCCGGCTTTAAAGCATAACTGGCTTCAACGATAAAAGGCAGATTTAAACCCGTTTTTTCAATCACATCCCTTCTGCTAAAAACATCTTTGGATGTGCCGCACAACAGTATTTTCCCGTTATATAAAACAATCACATGATCGGCCCATGAATAGGCCTGATTGACATCATGTGTAGAGATGATGATGGTTTTCCCTTCCTGATGAAGACGATCCAGATAACCGAACATGTTTTTTTCATACCAGGGATCCAGGCCTGACGCGGGCTCATCAGACACAATTACTTCCGGCGCCATGGCTAAAACGGCAGCCATACATACTCTTTTCTTTTGGCCCGTGCTTAATTCATGTGTGGGTTTTTCGGACAGGTCATTCAGGGAGAATGCATCAAGCGTCTCCTCCACCCTGGCTCTCACCCACTTCTCATCTTTAGAAATATTGTTTAGCCCAAAAGAAATTTCCTCGTATACCGTTGGAGCGATCAGCTGATTGTCCGAATCGCTGAATATCAGACCAATTTTAGAGCGCAATTTTCTTAATTGGCTTTTCTTGTAGCCATATTTCACTGATTCAAAGCTCAGATGTCCGTTGGTTGGCCGGATTATACCATTAAGCAAAAGCATCAGCGTGGATTTACCAGCCCCGTTTCCCCCAATTAATGCAATTTTTTTCCCTTTCGGAATTACCAGGTTTACCGAATCCAGGGCCAATGTGCCGGAAGCATATCGGTAGCTGACGTTATGCAATTCTATAATACTGTTAGCCATAATTCTCAAATATTAAGAATAACCCGGTTAAGCAAACAGAAAGAAGCAGGGGGGCAATAATCTGAGCCTTATGGAAGCCCCTTTGGGGATTTAAAAAATAAAAATGGCCATCACCAAGCCTTGAGTTTATGGCGACCTCCAGTTGTGAGGTTTGATTAAGTGCTTTTCTGAAAACAGCTGAAAGTAAAAGGGAGAAAGCATAGATTCTATTTCGTCGATGCGAATAAGCCAGCCTGCAATTTTGGGCAATAAGCATGGTTTTACTTGTTGACCAAAGATTATGGATAAATTTATAGCTCAGGACAAACAACTCCACCAACAGGTTGGGGAATTTGCTTTTGTACATTGTTTCAGAGATCTCGGATATGGTATGGGTCAATAAATAAAAATAGATGAGACTTAAAACCGCCAGCCCCCTGAAAAATATGTCCCGGGCCAGCAAGGCATTGGCCTTGTCTATTCCTAAGCCGCCAATATTCAGGGATATAAGCGGATCGGCGCTTCCAAAAGATACGGCAATTGTGATGCAGCCGGTAAGAATAAAAAACAACGGGAATTTATACATTTTAGAAATCCGGCTTAATTTGATTTTTGAAACAAACCCGCTC
>JAWOCV010000098.1:0-8382 GCA_046483585.1 Marinilabilia sp. | reverse complement strand
AAAGCCTCGGGTCTCGGCTTTGTGGTTGACAACGGGAAAATACCTGCAAATACAGTTCAGAAACAGATCTGCGATCTGTTTGGCATCGACCACCGGTTTAGCATCGGAGCGGGTTCAATGATCATGGCCGTGAAAAAAGGAAAAGAAGAAGCCCTGATCAGCCATCTGAATCAACATCATATACCGGCGACGGCTATCGGTGAATTTACGGCCAACCCCGGGGAATACAGGCAACTGGATAACGGTCAGGCGTTAGATTTGAATTTTGACGGCGAAGACCCTTATTGGCAGGCCTTTTTTAAGGCAATGAATGATGGGCTGACCTGATCCATGCATCAGATTTTGATGCATTAGGTTGGAATTAAAAAAGAAACGCTATGGAATCAAAAAAGAAGTCGATCAGGGGCGGACTTTACCTGGTACTGGACCCCGCTAAAGATATCTCTATACTGATTGAAAAGCTAAAACAGGCGCTCGAAGGAGGAACGGAGATTGTCCAGATCTGGAACAACTGGCGGGAGGATCATTCTTCAACGGATAAGGAGCAGATGATACAGGCTGTTGTGATGGAAGCCCGAAAATATGAGGCACCTGTGCTGATCAACGAGGAGTGGCAGTTGTTGAAGCGCACAGACCTGGATGGCGTTCATTTCGATGCATTCCCGGATGACATTGAACGGATCCGTGAAGAGGTGAACCGCGATTTTATAGCGGGCGTCACCTGCTCCAACGATCTGGAGGTGGTGCGTAAAGCCGAGGTACATTCCCTGGACTATGTTTCTTTCTGTGCCATGTTTCCTTCCACTTCGGTTGATTCCTGCGATATTGTCCACCCTGAGACGGTCAGAAAGGCCCGCGAAATGACCAATTTGCCGCTGTTCCTTTCTGGCGGGATAACCAGTCATAACATGGAGCAGCTTCGGGATCTGGATTTTGACGGTGTGGCCGTCATTTCCGGTATCCTGAGTGCTGAAGCGCCTGCAGAAGCAGCTACCCAATATAAAGACAGTATGAACCACTTAAAAACAGAATAATGAGACGAGGATTTGCAGATAAGTTATGTTGCCCGATGGATAAGCAGGATCTTGCCCTGCATATTTTTCATTTAGAGGAAGTGGAGAATGAAGAGGACGAGATTCTCGAAGGGCTTTTAATTTGTCCAAAATGCAAAAGATACTACCCGGTGATTTATGGGATTCCGATCATGACACCCGACGAGTACAGGGAACCCGCATTGGAAGCTCCGACATTGGAAAGATGGGGGCTCTCTCTTGATCAGAGCCAGCCCCACCGTTTGTCCATCGAGGGGGTGAGGAATATGGGACCTTCGCAGTTGGATGAATGAAGGACTGAATTTGTGTGTTCCGCAATCAAATAGACCCATACGGTGAGGGAGGACCTGGCTGTTATTACGATCTTTAACTATAATACCAGTCATTTTTCTGCATTATTCACGAAAGGTCTAACAGGTTATTGTGTTTATAAACTCGCAAAAATTCTCATAATATGTGTGTCTGTTCAGAAAGTGCCAATTGCGAGGCCTCGCTTTCGCGTAGCTTCAGCAGAGCAAAGCTTGCGACCGCGTGCCGCCAAAAGCAGCAAGTGGTACTTTATGGACAGACACTATTTATGAATAATCCGGGTTAGTTTCCTGTTGCGTTTTCTTCACCCTTCGGTTTAGGCTATAAACAATTCCTTCTTTCACTCGTCCCTGTTCATGGTTTCGCTTCTAAGATGAGGTTAAATGGTGTTTCGGTAGCCCTTCTGAATGTAGTAAAACCAGCCTTGTAAATGATGCTGCCCAGTTTTTCCTCTCCCGCTTGTGCCCCCAAAGCGGTTCCAACTTCTTGTGAAAGAGAGTTTGCGCAGCATATCGTAGCGGAGAAGGCATAATACATCCTTCCGATTGGATTGATATTATTTTCAAGGTGATCTCCGGCAAAAGGTTCAACCAGCATGAGGGTTCCGTCTTTTTTCAATGCCTTATATGCTTTTTTCGCTGCTCCCAGTGGGTCCCCCAGATCATGAAAACAATCCATGAAGCAAATCAGATCGTAATCTTCACCGGGAAAATCCTTGGCAGTAAAAGTCTTAAAGGTAACACGATCTTCAACGCCTGTCTCTTTAGCTCTCTGGCGAGCGGTTTCTATCGATTCTTTATGATAATCAAATCCGTAAAATTTTGAATTCGGATAAGATAAAGCCATTGCAATGGTGGATGCTCCATGGCCACAGCCCACGTCAACTACTTTTCCTCCGATTTTTAATTTTTCCTCTACACCTTCTAAAGCCGGAATCCAGCTTTTCGTAATGTTGGCTTTGTAACCCGGACTAAATGTGTATTCAGTTCCATAAAACAGACGATGGTCGTGTTCATGCCAGCCAATTCCATTGCCGGTTTTGAAAGCTTTAATGGTTTTCTCTTCATCAGCCCATAAAGAAGGAACGCCTTCTGCCATGCCGGGTACCAGATAAAAAGGGCTTTCCGTGTTGGCGAGGACCATAGCCTGTTCCGGAGGCATTTCGTAAGATTTATCTTCAGCTATGTATTTGACATAACCTCCTGCTGCCTGATTATTGAGCCATTCACGAACGTAGCGCTCTGAGGTATTTGTTTTCTTTGCCAACTGGTAAGAAGTGATTGGTCCGCTATCTTTCATTGCTTTGTACAGACCGAGCCTGTAACCAATGGCTATCATTACCCCTGATGCCATGGCCGCAAAATCACTAACAAACTGTCCTAAGAATTCTTCAAGTTTTTCTTCATTAACTTGATTATTGACTACTGTTTCTGTTTTTTGATTGTTCATAACGATCCTTTTTTAGAGAGTTTGAAAAATCAGTTGATATTGTGTTAATCGTATTTGTCGATTTATTTTTCAATGCGATTGTACTTTTCACGGACATAATAATTTTATATCGTTTCGGGATGCCTAATTTCTGTTCTTTTTGCATCTGTGTTTTTGTTATTTCAAAATTACAGACACAAAGTATTTTGGACATCAGGGCAATCACCCAAATTTATAGACTTCGGAAATAGGTGTTTTTACCCAATAAATGTTTCGGAATTCACAACATAACCAGAAACAAACTTTGCTTAATTTATAGATGGGCACTAATTAGAGAGTTGGCTGGTTGAGAAGTCAGTGACAGATTGTTCCTGTTTATTGTGAAGAGTGTTGAAAGAAGAGATTCATTATTTAAATGAGTTGATGCTTGTATGCATAGGCGGTTATTGCTGATCTGGAGGACACATCCAGTTTAATGAAAATATTGCTGACATGCCGCTCTACCGTTCTTTCACTAATAAATAACTCATCAGCAATGGCTTTATTGGTCATGCCCCGGGCAATCAGACCAACCACTTCCATTTCCCGGCGGGATAAGCCGTGCTGCCTGACTGTATGCTTTTCTTTAAGAAGCAAATCTACCAACGTGATATCCGGTATTGCTCCAAGTTGATGAAAGGTAGATTTAGCGGCTTCATATTCCATCTTTGCTCTGTCTGCATCTCCTAACGCCTGATAAGTTTTGCCAATGAGGACCCGAACCCTTGCTGTTTCATAGGGGGCATCGAGCTGTGTAAAAATCATATAAGCGCTTCGTAATTGGGGTAAGGCCTTTTCGTGTTCTTCTTTATACTGAAGCACCATGCCATAATTTCTGGCAGACCACGCATTTACTATTGGAACTTCTAGGTTATGGGCAATATTCATCAGTTCTTCTGCCGCCTTTCCGGCTGATTGGATCTCACCTGCAGACAGCATGATTTCGATATAAGCAGGGAGCAGCCTGCAACGAAATTTTAAGTTGTTAGCTTCATTTAATGCGATTTCAACTGATGTTTTTGCCGTATCGATTTGACCCTGAGCAAGCCGCAACAGCGAAAATCCGGGATTTATTTTGAACCCCCATTCAATGGCTTCGCGATATGCTTCTTCGGCTTTAGCAAATTCTCCCTTGAGTCTGTGTATTTCCCCTAGTTGATAGAATGCTGCGCCGGTTGCGGGTACTGCTATGGATCTTGTCAAAAATTCAGTAGCTCTCGAAGCCTCTTCAAATCCTTTGGCCCAGTTACCATGCATCTGCATGATCTCAGATCGCCTGACAAGACATTCGCCACGAAAGGGAACCAGTTGAGGCTGTGCATTACACCATTCGGTCAGTGCTTCTGTCCATTCATGCGCTCTTTTCAGGTCAAAAATCTCGAGGCAGGTTTCTATTACTGCACAGTAAATAATTCCCTCAAAGATAGGTGATATTTCACCGGAATCAACGGCAGCCATTGCTTCATCAAGTAATGGTAGGCCTGCCTGAATATCTCTTAGTCGAACTAATGCTTGTCCGCGTCCCAGACGAGTGAGTGTGATCAGGTCGGTATCCTTAAATCGATCTCCAATCTGACCTGCTTGTTCAAAGGTTGCCAGAGAGTTGGTTGCATCTTCTTCGTTGAGATATTGCAATGCAGCGGGTAACAATAAATATCCTTTCTCTACACAATCTGAAGGATGATCATCAAGCAGCGTGCGTGCACGTGCAAACCAGCCACCTCCACGTGCATATTCACCTTTATGAAATAATGCAAAACCCATCTGGAAAGCACAGTAAACTGCTTGCTCAATGTTTCCATTATTCAGATAAACACTATGAGCACGGGACCAAGTGTTATTGCTTTCAGTGGATTTTCCCGATAAGTAAGCAGCGATAGCAAGCAATTTAAGGTCTTCAGCACTAAGGGGAAATTCTTTGTCAGCATCGGATAAATGATGATAAGCATCTCTCCAGGCACGTTGCTGAAATGCTTCTCTGCCTAGTTGTAGTGGCTTTTTATTCATGTCCTTTTGTGATAATCTTTGTCATGCTCGTTTCATAGGAACAAATAAAAATAGCTAAAAATGTTTACTTTGCGGAATTTAATAAATGTAAATAACAGAAAAATAAAGAGACAAAGCCTTAGACCCGACAACTCCACTGAAAGATGTGTCAACACATCGTGCTTGAAAACTTCCCGAATCAAAACTCCATCCTCGTTTCTTTCATTTACAGATTCTGTAAAAATTCTTTCCATATAGCTCCAGTTGAAGGTCAGACGGTTTTGTCTGTTGTTGTAATCAGCTATAGTTAATATTTCCGGAATAGCTTCAAATTAGAATGGCTTTAAATAAAAGACCTTTAGTGAGATATCATTGACTTTGCACAATCATTTATATAATTTAGCATGAAATTGTTTTTCTGAAAAAGACCGGTTTCCTGATTAATAATCCATCAAGGTTTTGCAAGTATTTGTTATTCAATTGGTAAATTGTTAAAATTCAGATTATCAACAATATGTGAATTATCTTAAATCTTAAAATCTAACGATCTATTGCTGATTATATCCCTGAAAATATGAAATAAGCCCTGCAGACAGCAAACCAGTAACCTATCGCTTATGAAACTTAAACATCTGTTTTTCATTGCCGGCCCCTTTTTGCTCGTTCTGACCATTGGTTTTGCTTATGCTCAGGCAAAAAAAGACCAATTCGGCCAATTAAAATATGAGGACTTTGAAAAGCCCGGCAAATGCGCAACCTGCCATAATGATTTTAACCAGCAGTGGGAGCAGTCCATGATGTCAAAGGCATACACGCACCACTGGGACGAGATTGAATACTTTAAACTTGCGGTGGCTCATTCGGAAAATGATCCCGACATGGAAGGGGTGCACGAAGGATGTAACGGCTGTCATACACCCATGGCCTATGTGGCCGGTGATGTTCCTCCTCCCCGGCCTTCGGAAAATTCACGGGCCAATGAAGCTGTATCCTGTGATGTTTGCCATGTCATCAAAGGCATTGCAGGAGATACCGCTTACAATCACAACTACATCATGGAGCCCGGCGATACAAAATACAGTTCCCGAAAAGGAGAAGTGACGTCGCCCGAACATCAGATCGTCAAATCCGAACTTCACAGCACTGCCAGGTTTTGCGGCATCTGTCATAATGAAAAAAGCGGCTTTGGTGCCTGGGTAAAGTCCACTCAGCTGGAGTGGGAAGAAGGCCCCTACTCGGATGAGGATGTACGGTGTCAGGATTGTCACATGACTGAAGCTGAGACAAAAACGGCACGCATGGGGGCCACCTATCCCGATGGCAAACTGCATCTGTTCCATGGGGCCCACGATCCCGGAAAGCTTAACGGAGTTGTTGAGATCAGAATTTATCCCGATATCACAGAAGTGGTACCTGGAGATGTGGTGGTTTTCGATGTGGTGCTTTTCAATCAGAAAACCGGGCATAAATTTCCCACCGGATCGGTGGAAGATCGCATAGTGTGGCTTCACGTGGAAGCAGAAGATGAAGAAGGCAATACATATCATATTCCGGTTGACAAAAAAGGATTCGACGGTGAAGAATATACCATTGCAAGTGATACGCTGGCTTACCAGGATATGGGCGTACCCCTGGAAATAGAAAATTTTGAAGGTGTGCAGCGGGAAGATGTTCCTGTGGGCGACCGCATCTTCCGGATGCCGTATTTCGATCCTCAGGGACGCATGACCATAATGCAGTGGAACACCGATTCACTGGGGGTTGATTATCGCTTTGGTCCCCGCGAAACCAAAATTGAAACATACACGTTCAATTTGCCTTTTGACGTAGCTCCGGGAAAACTAAAGATAGAGGCCGTAATGAACTATCGCCTGCTGGTAAAACCCGTGGGTGAGCTGTTGGAAGTGCCGGAAGAGGAATATGCCATACACGAAATAAACCGTCAGTCAACCGAAGTAACTGTTTTACCCTAAAATATTAATCCTATGCAAAAGAGACATTTCATTTTCATTTTTCTGCTGACCATGCTCCTGAGTCTGATCCCGGAATACACTCAGGCCATTCCGTCGTTTGCCCGTAAATACAGGCTAAGTTGCACCACATGCCACAGCCCTTCCACGCCAAAGTTGAAGGAATATGGCGACAGCTTTGCAGGAAACGGTTTCCGTCTGGAGGATGAAGAGTCGCCGCGTTATTATGTCCCTGCAGGGGATGATAAATTATCTTTGATCCGCAATTTTCCCTTGGCTGCGCGTTTAGATGGTTTCTTAACGCAAAATGTCAACAACAGTGAAAGAACCGATTTTCAATCGCCTTATCTGATCAAACTGCTGTCGGGGGGGGAATTGTCTGATCGCATCTCCTACTATTTCTATTTTTACATGTCGGAAAGGGGGGAAGTAGCCGGTGTGGAGGATGCATTTCTGATGTATAACAACCTCTTTGGCATTGACTTCGATGTATATCTGGGACAGTTTCAGGTGTCTGACCCTTTGTTTAAAAGGGAGCTGAGGCTTACCCTGGAGGATTACCGGCCTTACATCACTCAGATCGGCACTTCAGGAATAAACCTTGCCTACGACAAAGGCATCATGCTTACCCTGGGGCTGGAAACCGGAACCACCATTGTGGGGCAAATAGTAAACGGCAATGGCATCCCAGAAGCGGAAAACCACGTATTTGACGATGATAAATATAAAAACGTCCTGGCCCGTGTATCGCAGGGATTGGGAGAGCAGTTGAGCATCGGGGCCTTCGGGTATTTTGGCAAAGAAGCTCTTGCCAATTCAGAAGGCACAGAAATTACCAATGAAGTCAGCTTTTACGGACCGGACCTCACCTTTGCACCGTCACTCATGTTTGAAATGAATCTGCAATATGTCATGCGGGAAGATTCAGAGGTGTTTTATGATATGGGCAGTACAAGTCCGATGGAGGATGTAAAGACCAACGGGGCCATCGCCGAAATCATTTATAGTCCCAAAGGAGACCAAAGCGACTTCTATTTTACCGGCCTCTTCAATTATGTGGAGTCCGATTATGATCCTGCCGACTATCAATCCTTTACTTTCCATACTGGCTATATGGCCCGTAGAAATGTCAGGCTTGCCGCCGAACTCTCCCTTGTGGAAAGGAATCAGCAGGACCCGTTTGGTGTCTTTAGTGTTGGATTTGTTTCGGCTTTTTAAATAATATCACCCTTTTAGGATCAACCATGACACCTGAAAGGAAAGCCCCGCAACTCATAAATTGCGGGGCTTATTGCATTTATTGAGTGAGGCCCGGTAATGGTTGCTTCCATATTCTGCAGAGGCTATACTATGAAAGTTACAAAAACCATAAAAAACAAAACTTCACCAGACAAATTTTACCTGTTTTCATCAACCCTTTTGCCTTTATCTGATTCTTCATAGATATCAGAAATTCCCCCTGACACAATAAACTTCATAACCACGGCCGGATTTAAATCAATGGCCCGGACGCGTTCCCCGGGGACAATGAACAATTCACCTGAAAAATTATAAGAATGAGGGAAATAAACGGCTACCTTATCCTTTTCGCCAAGTTG
>JAWOCV010000084.1:0-48710 GCA_046483585.1 Marinilabilia sp. | reverse complement strand
AAAATCATAACACGATGTCGGTAATTCGTTTTGGCGTATCGCTGGAAAAAGACCTGCTTGACGAGCTTGACCATTATGTTGAGGACAATCTTCTGGCCAATCGATCGCAGGGGATCCGAAGGCTTATCAGCAACTATCTGGTTGAGAAAAAGTGGCAGTGTAATAATGTGGTGGCCGGTTCTATAACACTGGTCTATGACCATCACAAACATGATCTGTTGATGAAGCTGACCACTATTCAGCATGAATATCATGATGTGATCCTTTCATCTCAACATTTTCACCTGGACGATCAGAATTGTTTAGAAGTTATTGCGGTGAGAGGAAAATCAAGGGTATTGACTCAGCTGGCCGATAAATTACGGGCAGTGAAAGGAGTCAGCCATGGTAAAATTGGAATGACTACTACCGGATGAAAAAATGATCTGTTATGAAGCTGCTTTTTAATAAAAGTTTGTTTTTGGTCCTTGAGGTTTCTTTTCTGCTTGTCTCCGGTTGTAGTCAGATCCCGGACCAAAGCAAAGGGCCTGTTCGGGAGATCACTGATATGCTGGGGCGTCGTGTGGAAATTCCAGAAAAAATTGACTCGGTCATCGGTGTAGGTCCGGGAGCACTTCGTCTTTTGGTGTATATGGATTTGGCTGACAGGGTTTCCGGCATTGAGGATGTGGAATTACGTCCCGGACGTCCTTATATGTTTGCACATCCGGAATTGAAAGAAAAGCCTCTGATTGGTCCCCAAATGGGCGGTGACAGTGAGCTGATCGCCATGAATGATCCCGATGTGGTTTTCATGGCTTTTTCCTCGGCTTCGGATGCGGATGAACTGCAGAAAGGCAGTGGCGTTCCTGTTGTGGCCCTCAATACTGGAAATTTGCGAAATGCACGGGATACTTTGTTCCGGGCCTTTCGTTTGATCGGTGATATTACCGGAAGAAGGGAAAGAGCCGGCAGTCTGGAAGCTTTCATAAATGAAGAAATTGGTCAATTGGATTCTATTACTTCGGGAGTAAGGCAACAGCCCCGGGCTTATATCGGGGCCGTTTCATACCGCGGGTCTCACGGTATTTCCTCCACCGAAGCCTTTTATTCCCCTTTTCAATTTGTCAATGCAAAAAATGTAGCGCATGGATTGAAAAATGAGGAGCCGGTCAATCCCACCGGTACTTATGTTGATGTGGAACAGATCATAAAATGGGATCCCGATTATTTGTTTATCGATGCAGCCGGTCTGGACCAGACCAATCCTGATCTCGGGAGCGGATCACCGCTTGCCCTTACCCTTTCAGCTTTCCGGGCGGAAAATATTTACACCATGATGCCGCATAACTGGTATGCCACCAACTTTGAAAATGTTCTTGCCAATGCCTGGTTTGCCGGGAAGGTGATGTACCCCGGTTTGTTCTCAGGACATGATGTTGAACAAAAAGCCCGGGAGCTCTACCGGTTTATGCTTGGGAATGATGTTTACGACCAAATGCAAGCCACTTATGACGGATGGAACCAGCTCTGAAATGAATGAGCAACTTAGACGACACCAACTGAAACAGGGGTTTTTTCTTGTTTTGATATTGCTGCTGTTGCTTTTTCTTGCCTTGGTTGGTATTTCAAAAGGCAGTTCCGGGCTTTCTTTTATTGAGGTAATGAATACCCTTACCGGTGGGGGAGAGCTGGTGTCACAACAAGTGGTTTTCAACATACGTTTGCCCCGTGTTTTGGCTGCGATTGTTACCGGGGCGGCTTTATCTGTGTCTGGTGCAGCGATTCAGACGGTGATCAGGAATCCGCTCGGATCGCCTTTTACACTTGGGCTGAGTGCTGCTTCAGCATTTGGAGCTGCTTTTGCCATTGTTGTGGTGGGTGCTTTGGGAACCCAATTTTCGGATGCCTGGGATGGTGTGGCGGAAATTCCCTGGCTGGTCACTTTGTCGGCTTTTATTTTTGGCATGTTGTGTGCTTTCCTTATTGCCGGTTTTGCACGGTGGCGGGGGGCTACTCCCGAAATATTGGTTATGGCGGGGATTATTCTCACCTCTTTGTTTCAGTCGGGAACATCCTTATTGCAGTATCTTTCTACTGATGTTGAGCTTGCGTCGGTGGTAAGCTGGATGTTTGGCGATATGGCCAAAGCTACCTGGCAAAAAGTATCCATTCAATCCATGGTGGTGTTGCCGGCAGTTGTATTTTTTGTTTTTAATGCGTTTAATTTTAACGCCCTTAATGCCGGGGATGAAGTGGCCAAAAGCCTGGGTGTTAATGTTGACCGTCTGCGTCTTTTAGCTGTAATGGTTGCTTCGCTTTGTGCAGCTGTGGCGACTGCTTTTTTCGGCATCATTGCTTTTGTGGGGCTTGTGGTACCACATTTGACCCGGTGGCTCGTCGGACACAACGACCGGATTGTTCTGATCAGCTCAACATTGCTGGGGGGAGCATTTCTTTTACTGGCCGATATTGTTTCACGGACTGTTGTTGCACCTGTGGTTATACCTGTGGGGATTGTAACCTCTTTTGTGGGGGCCCCTTTTTTTCTATTCCTGTTGATCCGGAAAGTCAGGAAAAGCTGATCCGGGATTGGACTAACGGGGGTTTTAAATAAGTCCAATAGTCTGTTAAACTTTTGTAATACATTGTATTTCAATTGTTTGAAATTTTGGCGTTTCTCAGATTAAATCACAGTATATCAGTATTGTACGAATTTTCTTGCATCTAACATCTAATAATCTAACGATCTATTGTAAGTCAGAATCGATATAAAATGGATATACAAACCGAACATCTGAAATTTGCCTATAACCGGGAAGATGTGCTTAAAGATATCAGTTGCCGGTTCCTCACGGGTAAGTTTTATTCCGTTATAGGTCCCAACGGCAGTGGAAAGAGTACTTTTGTCCGTTTGTTGAACAAGATACTGAAGCCGCGTGGTGGGTTGGTTTATCTTGACGGACAGCCTCTTGAAAAATACCGGCGAAAACATCTGGCACGTTTAATGGGCTATGTACCACAATCGGAAGAGCGTCGCGTGCCCGTTACCGTTTTTGATACCATATTGCTTGGCCGCAGGCCTCATCTTAGCTGGACACCCGGGCGGCGTGACCATGAAAAAGTTGAGGAGGTGATCAGGGAATTTTCGCTTGAACATCTGGCTCTCCGGCATACCGATGAATTGAGCGGAGGAGAGCTGCAAAGGGTTCATATTGCACGGGCATTGGTGCAGGAACCCGAAATTCTTGTTCTTGATGAGCCCACTTCAAGTCTTGATCTTAAACATCAGATTGAAGTGATGAAACTTCTTCGTGACATTTCTTATACTGGCATTACCGTCATTGTAGCCATTCATGATCTCAACCTGGCTCTGAGGTATTCCGATTGCTTTGTTTTGCTCAAGGAAGGAAATATCCTTTCCATGGGCGGAAAAGAAGTGATCACCGAAGAAAATCTTGAGAAACTTTATGAAGTCGGGATAAAAAAGATTGAAACTGGTGATCATATGTATGTGGTGCCGGAGATGTGAGTAGCTAAGCCGGCATGCCCGGCGTAATATAAAATCAAAAGACAATGGAAGTACACCCCATCGGTATCGTGCGAAACGAACTAAAAGAAACTCTGTTTGTAAAAGAACCGTCTAAGATTGTCAGCCGGATCGAATTGCATGACGAATTTGCCGCCGGACTTTACAAGCTTGATCATCAGAAGTACATTGATGTAGTGTTTCACTTTAACCGTTCAGAAGACTATGAATTGGTTACAAAGATATTCTCCGGCGAAACGCGTGGCGTGTTTGCTTCACGAAGTCCCCGGCGTCCCAACGGACTTGGTGTTTCGACGGTGAAATTATTACGGTGTGAAGGGAATGCCCTGGTTGTTTCCGGGCTGGATGCTCTCGACGGAAGCCCTGTGATTGATCTGAAACCTTCTGATTTCAGTTTCATGACTGGCCTGGATATCATGGACGACACCCCTCTGGATAATCCCCGTTTTGATATTCTCAAGCATATTTCCAGGGGAGAAACCGGAAAGCTTCTGAAACTGGCTGGCCAGATTCATGGGCATTACTGTCCCGGCCTTTCCATGGGTGTTATGGCGGCCTCAAATGCTATGGAAACCTTGAGAGGTACTTCCGATGGCATGGAAGATCTTCTGGCCGTTGTCGAGACCAACAATTGTTTTTCCGACGGTGTACAATACGTGACCGGTTGTACTTTTGGCAACAATGGCTTGATTTTTAAAGATCTCGGAAAGAATGCACTCACTCTTACCAGAAGGGACGGCAAGGGCCTCCGCGTAATTGGACGTGGCGATATAAGGGAACAGATCGATCGTGCCTTTCCGGAATTCAATAAGCTTTTTGTAGAGGTGGTTGTAAGACAAAACCATGAAGAAGAAATGACAACCCGGTTTCGTAAGGCTTCAAGAGAGGCTTCTTTTGGGATGCTTGAATTGGCTTTCAGTGATCTGTTCGTCACAGAGGAGGTTGATATTGAGATCCCTGCATATGCTCCAGTTGAAGAAAGTTTGGTGTGTGATCAATGCGGCGAAACATTCATGGCTTCACGTGGCAGCAAAAAAGGAGACGGGGTTTTCTGTAATGCCTGTCTGGGCAATCATCACTTTTTTCTTGACGGTCATGGAATTCATGGGGGGTGATCATCAAAAAAGACCTGATCTTTTGGCTATATTTTCATAGATTGCAGTTTTCAAAGGAAATCGGTAGAAAATTCGTAACGGTTGAATGCCCTTCTTAATCTTATCTAAAATCATTTCCTGCCTAATCCTGTGAGGATTGTCCCGAAAAGTTTTAAAGTGCTTTTGCGGACCTTTTTTATAAGATGTTTTTAATGCAAAATGAATTTACTCCGATTATAACAAAAGTCTATGATATCAGGCGAACAATTGGTAAGGGCCCTTGATAATTCTGAGGGTGTTATAATGCTCACCGATGCAGAAGGCAATATCAATTTTGTCAACAAATCGTTTGAGCGGGTGTACGGCTATAAACGCGATGAAGTGGTCGGAAAGAAGCCCTCAGTTCTGAAAAGCGGTTTTCATTCCAAAACTTTTTATGATGACCTGTGGGAAACCATATCCGCAGGTAAGAGCTGGAGTGGTGATCTGGTCAACCGGACCAAAAACGGTGAGATCATTTCGGAAAAAGCATCTATTTCTCCCGTTTTTTCTGATGACAATACCATCATTACCGGCTACGTATCGGTAAAGCACAACATTACCGAAAGAAAGAAATTAAAGGAGCAACTCGATGTCCGGGAACAGCTTTTTGAAAAAATATTTGAAAATTCCCCCGTAGGGATTTTTATTCTTGATGCTTTAAGATCTGACGGGGATATTTATGATTTTAAGATCACCCGTGCCAATCTTCGATCATCCGTCATTTTTGGTCGTATTTCTTTTTATGAACAGCATCTTTCATCGGTTCTGAAGAAAAAGAATATATCGGGATTGCTAAGGGAGCATAAATCCCTTCGCCAGGGGGAAGAGGTGTGGGAATGGGAAGAGACCTGTGCAGGCAAGGTTTTGGAGTTCAAGTTGTTTAATCTCGCTTTTAATCAAAAGTGTCTGATGGTCTCGGACATCAGTTCCAAGGTTACCATGGAGCAGCGTTTGAAAGAGAGTGAGGCACACCTGCGGGAGCTGAATGAAACCAAGGATAAGATTTTCAGCATTATTGCCCACGATCTGAAAAACCCGTTTCAGTCGATCATCGGTTTTGCCTCGGTACTTAGCGAGGGGCTGGACAGTTATTCTCCTGATGAGCTCAAAAAGATGGCCTCCAGAATATCGGATGTTTCGGAGCAGACGTATAAACTGCTGGAAGATCTGCTGACATGGTCGCGGTCACAACTGGGACAATTGTCTCCCAAACCCGTCAGGATACAAGTCCGGAGTCTTGTGGAGAAAGCTTTTGGTCAGTTGAATCCTCAGGCAGAAAAGAAAGGCATTGCCCTGGTTAATGACATTGAAGATGACCTGTACGTCAAGGCCGACCGTGATATGATAGAATTTGTCGTGCGAAATCTCATCCATAACGGCATAAAATTCACTACACCGGGCGGAAAAGTTCGATGCTTTTCTTCAAAAGAAGGGGATAAAGTTTTTGTTCATGTGAAGGATACGGGGATTGGTATTCAGACCGACAAGCAAAAAGAGATCTTTTCTTTATCGGGCAACCTTTCTGTTTCAGGTACAAGTGAAGAAGCCGGAACAGGATTGGGTTTGATGCTTTCCCGTGAGATGGTTGAGATTAACAACGGCCGGATTAGTGTTGAAAGTGAACCGGGCGTGGGCTCATGTTTTACTGTTATGCTCGAAGAGGCGGGCGAATAAAGATTTTCTTCACAACCATTTTTTCTTTCTGAAATAAATGATCATACCTGACGCCACGATCAGGATCAGTCCCCAGACAGCGGGATAGCCCCATCTCCATGAAAGTTCCGGCATATTTTCGAAATTCATTCCATAAATGCCGGCCACGAAAGTCAGCGGGATAAAAAGAGTGGCCACGATGGTCAGAACTTTCATGACTTCATTCATTCGCTGGCCCTGGTACGAAAAGAAAAGGTTGGTACTGCCTTCTGCCCTGGTGAGATTCAGGTCCGCTTCATCTGTGATTTGCAATAACTGGTCTTTCAGGTCTGCAAAGTAAGGGGACGTACCGGGATTGATCAGTTTGGTTTGTTCCTTTTCCGTGAAAATGACCGCCTCTTTCAGCGGAACTATTGATTTTCGGAGAAAAATCAGGTTGCGTTTGATGTCTTCCAGTTGAGCGATAAATCCAGGTCTGGGTTCTTTCATGATCTTTGAGGGGATTTCATTCAGAATGCTTTCGATCCCTGACAGTGTAGAGAAACAGTTGCCGGTAATGGCGTATAGCAAGAGGTAAAGAAGAAAGTCAGCCTCCTTCTTCCGGACAATTCCTTTTCCTTCCCTGATGCGTTGACGGATGTGTTCAAAATGATCCCCTTTTTTTTCCTGGAACGAGAGTAAAACATTTTCTTTCAGGATGAAACTGATCTGTTCCGAGTCGATATTTAGACGTTCGGTGGGGAGTATGGACTTTACGGAGAAAAACAGGTAATCGGGATAAACCTCGACTTTGGGGCGTTGATTGGTGTCTACAATGTCTTGAATGACAAGATTGTCTATCTCAAAATAATGAGCTATCTGTCGGATTGTTTCAGTGTCATGCAGACCGTGAACATTGACCCAGAAATTTTCGTCTTTTTGATTGCCGAGTTGTTCTGCAATGGAAGAAAAGTCATTGTCGACGGCGATCTCCCGGAAAGATGCCTCTGAATACCGAAACAACTGAATGGCCGGAACTTCAAGAAACTGCTGACCGGTAAACTGAATCTGCGGATCGACCTGTTTTTGTCTCATTAATTTTTTGCCCATGACTCCGGGATCATAAATTATTGTTCTTTAATTCCTTATTCAGTGCCACCATTTTAATGGCTGTAACAGCTGCCTCATCACCTTTGTTCCCCAGTTTTCCGCCGGCCCGGTCGAGGGCCTGCTGCTGGTTGTCTGTGGTAAGAACGCCAAAAATAACAGGCCTTTTATGCTGTACGTTGAGTGAGGTAATGCCCTGAGTCACCCCCTGGCAAACATAGTCGAAATGAGGTGTGTCTCCTTTGATGACACAGCCAAGACAGAGTACCGCATCTACTTTGGTGCGTTTAATAAGCTGACGGGCTCCGTGGGTGAGTTCAAAACTGCCGGGAACATGAGCTACGATAATGTTGTCCGGACTGCTTCCGTGCTTTTTCAAGGTTTCATATGCGCCGTTCAAAAGCGCATTGGTTACAGTGGGATTCCATTCCGAAACAACAATTCCGAAGGTCATATCGCTGGCAGAAGGTATTTGCGATGCATCGTAGTCCGAAAGGTTTTTCAGGTTTGTTGCCATAATTGAATATATGGTTGTAATGTTCTTGAAAAACAAAAAAAGGTTGCCGCATGTAACAGACAACCTTCATAAAATCATATACATCAGGTCTTACCGGATACTGAACCGGAGATTATCCTGATATTTTTACTCTTGTGATGTATTTGTCGATGTTACGTGCTTCAAAGCTGTCCTCATAATTGTCTTTGATGCGGTTATAGGCTTCGAGGGCCTGCTCTTTCCTTCCATCTTCTTCGTAGAGTAGTCCGAGTTTAAAAAGATAGAGCGGAGTGATCAATTCATTGTCCACTTTTGTAGCTTTTTCATACCATTTGATGGCTTCTGCGGCATCTCCTGCTTCAAGATAGGCGTCTCCCGCCGCTCCTTTGGCAGTGGCATTCAGAAGAGGTTCTTCGGTTGAAAAGTCTGTCAGGAGATCAATAGCATTGTCATACTCTTCAAGGTTGAGGTAGCATACCCCGGCGTAGTATTCAGCCAGTTTCCCCGTTTTGGTGGATCCATATGTGTCCATGATCTCCAGGAATCCGGGATTCATGCCATCACCGTTGAGGGCCACTTCGAAACTGTCTGCCTGGAATTGTTGCTGGGCATGGAAAACCGATTCCTGCGCCTCTTTTTGCAAGGGTTCCATGTAAATCTTTTTATATGCCCAGTAACCACTTACAATGACGATCAGGGCAATGGCAGCCATGCTTATCAGCTTCTGATTGTCTTCAATGAATTGTTCGGTTTTCGTCAGTGCCGACTCTACATTTTCCAGGCTGTCGTCTTGTTGTTGCTTTTTTGCCATATTTTTTTCAGTATTTTTCCAGAGGCAAATGTAATTCTTTTCGATCTTATTCAAAACAGGGTATGGCAAATTTTTTAAAAGGGTGACATCTCTCTGTTTTTGTTTGATTACTTTTGCAGAGTGTGATTTATTTCCGGCATGTATCTGAAACATCTGAATATACTTAATTATAAGAACATCCCGCAGGCTGAACTGGTTTTGTGCGACGGGATCAATTGTTTTGTGGGGCCCAATGGCGCCGGTAAGACCAATTTGCTGGATGCGGTCTATTATCTCTCCTTTTGCAAGAGTTATTTTAACTCAATCGACAGTCAGAACATCAGTCACGAACAGGACTTCTTTGTGGTGCAGGGACGTTTTGAGCGAAACGAACATTACGAAGATATCTATGTAGCTCTGAAACGGAATCAGAAGAAACAATTCAAGCGAAACAAAAAGGAGTATTCCCGGTTATCGGAACATATTGGCCTTTTGCCACTCGTGATGATATCCCCCTCGGATGAACGCCTCATTGTGGAGGGGAGCGATCAACGCCGGAAGTATGTCGACAGCGTTGTTTCTCAGTATGATAAATCGTATCTTGATGTCCTGATCCGCTACAACAGGGCTCTTATGCAGCGAAACACCCTTTTGAAACAGGAGCAGCGTGTAACACATGGACTTCATGCCCAGCTTGATGTTTGGGACGAGCAAATGGTAAAAATGGGGCATAAGCTTTTCCGGCAGCGGCAAGACTTTATTGAACAACTGGTGCCTGTGTTCCGGGAACTCTACAGTCACATAAGTGGCGGTCATGAAATGGTGGATATTGTCTATCAGTCGCATCACCAAAATGGAGAAGTCGGGGATATGCTGGCAGAGAACCGGGAAAGGGACATCATTCTTGGCTATACCACAAAAGGTGTGCATAAGGACGATCTTCAGTTCCTCTTGAGCGGGAAGCCTGTTAAGAAGGAAGGATCCCAGGGACAGAAGAAATCGTTTTTGATTGCTCTTAAGCTGGCGCAGTATGAATTTCTTTCCCGCCATAACGGATTCGGACCAATCCTCCTGCTCGATGATGTTTTTGACAAGCTCGATTCGCAACGCGGAAACCGTTTGATTCAGCTGGTTTCGCAGGAAAGATTCAGGCAAATTTTTATTACAGACACACAACAATCCCGGCTTTCCGAAATTGTGGAGAAAACCGGGAAGGAGTATCAGTTTTTCGAAGTTGATGAAGGGAATGTGACAAAATCAGAGTGATCATGGGATACAAGGACTACCGAAAAAATTCCGTACAGCCTCTTCAGGATATACTGAAAGAGATCATGGGGAAACCGTCCATGTCGAAGGGAATCTACAAATCCCGTATTCCTTCTGCCTGGAACGAAGTTATGGGACCTCCGGTTGCCCGTGTTACCAAAAACGTGTGGTTCAGCAACGGAGTGGTTTATGTTACTTTATACAGCAGTATCATCCGGAATGAACTGATGATGCACCGCAATAAGATTGTGCGGAACCTGAACGACCATATTGGTTCTGATATCGTGAAAGAGGTTGTTCTGAAATAATGTTTGGTAACGTAGGGTCACAAAATACCCCAGCTTTCTTGAAAAATTGGTTTTAATGCATTAAACAACAGCCTTAACCTCCACCAATACCGCTCCTTCTTTTACAATATCTCCTTCTTTTACATTGACCTTGGAGATGACACCGTTGGCAGGGGCTTTCAACTCATTTTCCATTTTCATGGCAGACAAAACCACCAGGGTTTGATATTCTTCAACAGGATCGCCTTCCACGACTTTCAAAGAGACGATATTTCCCGGTATGGGAGCCTTGATGTGTTCAACTTTTTTGGAACGCTTTTTTGCATTCCCGGCCATAGGAACGGCAGAAGCAATCTCAATATCGAATGTCTGATAGCGGGTGTTTACGGTGTAAGAATCCTGGTTTTCACTTTTTATGATCTCCATATTCTGGCTTGAGCCTTCGTTAAGAACGGAATAAACCCCTTCTTCAACTTTTTCTACATCGAGGGTGTATTCCCGGTCGCCAATGGCCACCTGTAATATGGGGCCTTCTCTTTTTATGATTTTTATCTCCTCCTGATGGTCCCCGTTTCTGGCAAGTATTTTCATGGTATGATTCTTTTACAATGGTCCGTTAAACTTTGGTGACAATCTCTATTTTTTTACCGGACATCAGTGATCTTAAATCTAACGATCTATTGGTTTCAGATGCTTGTTTGTCTTGCGACCCTCTTTAGAAGGGGTTGTGCCGGTGTAAACGGCCATACTCTTTCCAGTTCGATCTTTTTTGGTGGTTGCTGGTGAATTTTAAGCGTTTGTCTGTGTGAGACTGGTGCTCCACATACGCCATTATCATGGCCAGGTCTTCACACTCCTGTGAGCAGTCTTCATTTTTCATCAGAGTTTCTTCATTGTTTTCAATGAAATGAGTGTCATACGTTCCCTGCACGAAATCCGGTGTGTTCATGATCCGTTCAAGAAATTGTATATTGGTTTTTACCCCTGTGATCTTGTATTCAAACAGGGCCCTTTTCATGCGGGCAACAGCTTCTTCGCGATCCTGGGCCCAAACGATCAGTTTGGAAATGAGCGGATCGTAATAAACGGTGATCTCGTATCCCTCATAGACATAACCATCTGTTCTCACACCGAGGCCCAGTGGTTCGCTTATGTGGAGGACTTTCCCGGCCCCGGGCATAAAGTTATTTTGAGGATCCTCTGCATAGATCCTGCATTCAATGGCGTGTCCCATTTTTCCGATGTCGCTTTGATTGTATGGCAAAGGTTGCCCGTCGGCAATATGGATCTGCGCTTTAACCAAATCGATGCCTGTGGTTCGTTCGGTGATCGGGTGTTCGACCTGAAGTCTGGTGTTCATTTCCAGGAAATAGAAATTCATGTCGGCGTCTGCTAAAAACTCAACGGTTCCTGCCCCGGTGTAATTGACGGATGCTGCCGCAGCAATGGCCCTGTCTGTCATGGCCTGTCTGACTTCCTCGTTGATAAAAGGAGAGGGGGTTTCTTCCACAACTTTTTGATGCCGGCGCTGAACAGAACATTCCCGTTCGAACAGGTGGATAATGTTTCCGTGTTCGTCAGCCAGTACCTGGACCTCAATGTGGTGGGGGGATTTCAGGTATTTTTCTATGTAAATGGCCTCGTTGCCAAATGCATTACGCGCTTCAGAGCGAGCCCTTTTGATGGCGGGAATGAGTTCATCCGGTCCGGTGACAAGGCGCATACCCTTTCCACCGCCTCCTGCGGATGCCTTGATCATGACGGGATAACCAATTTCGTCAGCCAGTTTTTTGTTCTCTTCATCATCGTCTGATAATTGATCTGTGCCAGGTACTACCGGTACGCCGGCTTCGATCATCAGCTGGCGGGCCTGCATCTTATCGCCCATGGCACGTATGGCATCGGCCTGAGGACCAATGAAGATAAGGCCGGCGTCTCTTACTTTTTGGGCAAATTCTGCATTTTCGGAAAGAAATCCATATCCCGGATGGATCGCATCAGCACCACTTTTATGAGCTATTTCGAGGATTTTTGGAATGTTGAGATAACTATGGCCGGAAGGCCCCGGACCTACCAGCCAGGCTTCATCAGCATATCTTACATGCATGGAGGTACGGTCGGGCTCGGAGTAAACAGCCACACTTTTGATGCCCGATTCACGGCATGAGCGGACAATGCGTACAGCAATTTCTCCGCGGTTGGCCACCAGAATTTTTCGGATCATAAGCAAATTAAATTGTGTTTTCCAATGATTCTTTAAGGGATAGGGGGCAATGTTCGCTCTTGTGCATCCGGAATAAACCGGGATGGGGAGAGGGACTGAAACGCCATTCTTTCTGACCGGTTCAGTGTTTCCTGCATGAAATTCGTTTTTGAACAACTGGACGAATCATGTTGTCTGTTCAAAAAATACAAATGTTAAAACCTGTCATTCAAAACTATACAAATATTATTATTTCTATGTTGATGATGGCAATTTTTTTTTAAAAATATCTGATAATAATAGTCCGTTAAACTTTTGCAAAATTCTGTAATTCAGTTGTTTAAATCTGTACCAGTTATTTTATTAAAGTACAGTATATCAGCATTATACAAATTTCCTTACCTGTCTGCCGTTTTTCATATTAGTAGCCTGCTATATAAAAGAATACTCGTTTGAACAACAAGCCTAATTTTTTATAAACCTCCAGGCAGGCATCTTACATCTAACAATCTAACGATCTATTGTGATAATTGAGAATGAATTTAAATAAAGGTAAGGCTTTGTTTGAATTAAACCAAATGGCATCGAATTCTCTTATATTGCAAATAATAATTTCCAAAAAGATGAAAGTTATGCTGAACAAGAAAGTTGAAAAGAAGCTAGTAGAGCAGATAGAGAAAGAAGGCTATTCGTCAAGCCTTTATCTTGCCATGGCAAGCTGGGCCGAAATTAACGGCCTTGAGGGTATCGCCAACTGGATGTACGCACAATCGGATGAGGAGCGTATGCACATGTTGAAGATCGTCAAATATGTGAATGAGAGGGGGGGACAGGCCCTGATCAGCTCTTTTGATAAACCCCCGTCAGAATTTAAGAATGTAAAGGCCATGTTTGAACAGGTATTTGAGCATGAACAGAAAGTAACCGCTTCGATTAACGACATTGTAGAGGTTTGTCTGAATGAAAAGGATTTTACTACCCATAATTGGCTGCAATGGTTTGTTAACGAGCAGATTGAGGAAGAGGCTTCTGTGTCGGCAATCCTCGACAAGTTGAAGTTGTTGGGCGATCAAAACTTGTATTTGTTTGACCGGGATATTATGGGCATGCGCGGAGGACAACCCGCCAGCCTTGAGTAATATTATTGAAATGGAATAATGGTTTCCAAAAGTTTGCAATCTCCCCTACCATAGCATTTTGCTGTGTGGTTCGGGAGATTGTTTTTTGAGGGGATAAATATAACTTTTGATATGTCATTGATTTTTTTATGACGAAAATTCATGAATTAATAGGTTAATAATTGCGGGACGACTCCGAAAAGAAATTCCTCCCGGAAAAAGAGATTGATTATGATCCAAAGAGATTATATTTTAAGGATGATTGAAGAGATCGGTCGATTTCTGGCCAAAATTTCCGGCTTGAGAGATGACCATCTGAATGAAAAGGGCCTGAATGAATTTTTTGAGTTTATGGAAGGGCATTTTGGACTGAAGGCTGAAGATATTCATCCTGATAATCTGGCTGCCGTTGAAGAAAAGTTACGCTCCTCTTTTGATAATTTTCCCGATGAACTTGGACAACTTTGTTTGAGCGGTGCTGAGATGGCTGAGATTGTGGATCAACGCACCCGTGCCCAAACACTTTATATGCTTGCCTGGGAAGCATATCAGTCGGCGGAGAATGAAGCACAAACCTTCAGGTTCGATCGCATTGTGGAGATGAATACCGTTCGCGACAGACTGGCACTGATGGGAATCAACGTGGGAGAGAATGAATGAATACCCTTCTTCTTTTTCAATAGTCCGTTAAAGTTTTTTAAGTGTCTGTTATTCAATTGTTTAAATTCAAGGGAGTATTTATGTTAAAACACAGATTATCAGCAACATACGAATCATCTTACCTGCCTGCCGGTAGGCAGGAATCTTAAATCTAAAAATCTAACGATCTATTGCTTTTTAACTAAGATATTGTATGAGGTAGGTTAGATTTGATTTTCTTAGTTGATTGAATTCTGTTTTTTTATTGCTTAACTTTCTGCATTATCAAAATTTTATGTCATGAAGAGAAGTTTGTTTCAACGGACTTTTAAAACAGAATTCAGAAATGTATGATGAGCAATCCGGTAATAACACAGGGTAATCATGTAGTTTTTTTACCTTCAGGGAAGCTTTCGTTTGAAAAAAGATGGGAGCTTTTAAAGAATGCCAGGGAAACCATTCACCTGGTTACCTTTTCTTTTATGAACGATGATACGACCCGCCGTTTAGTTGATCAACTGGTTGAAAAATTGCAAGAGGGGGTCGGGGTAAAAATTATTCTGGACCACATCGTTAATAAAACCACGTTCGTGGGGAAGCTCTTAAAACGTCTTGAGAAGAACGGAGCTGAGCTGCATCAATACAATCCTCTCTGGCAGGGATGGCGGATTCACTGGAACGAAGGTCATCCTTTTAAACAGCTAATGAGAAATGCCAAGTTAAAACTCAAGCAGCATTTTCATGAAAAATATATGGTTATTGATGGTGAAGAGGCCATACTTGGTGGGATTAACTGGGGCGATAAGTATGCCTATGGTGGCATTAGGGAGGAGGCGTGGCGTGACAGCGATGTTTACCTCAAAGGTCCGGTAGTAAGGGAGTTGCAAATCCAGTTCCTGAAGGATTTTTACCGGTATAAATTATGGGAGAAAACGGTACGTGAAAATCCTAAAGCCAGATATTTTGAGTTTGTAAAAACCATAAAATGGATTGATCGCAACTTTATTGAACAACAATTTCATGATTCCCTCAAAACCAATTCTCCATGCGGAACTATGCCGGTGGCTTATATGGCTCACAAGCCATACGACGATGAAGACTTACCATTAACCAATACATTTCTTGAACTCATATCCTCTGCCAGGAAGCAAATTTTCTGGGGGTGTCATGGTATTCGTCCACCACGTATTTATGGATATTATTTGGCGGAAGCAGTGAAAAGGGGTGTTGAAGTTCATCTTATTACCTGTTCAAAAAAATCATCAAAAAGTTTAATGCTCAATGGCCTTTTCGGTTGGATGTATTGGGAATGTACCAAGCATTTTAAATTTCTGCTTGAAAACGGAATTCATGTTCATGAATGGCAGCCAAAAGGAGCTTTTCACTCCAAAAACCTTCTGATTGATGATGCGGTTTGTTCCATCGGTTCGTATAACATAGCTCGAGGCTCTACATACCACCACTCAGAAAGTAATGTCTTAATTTATGATTCCGGCTTTATAAACCGGGTAGAAAAACAATTCCATATTGATCTGAAAGATTGTAAGGAAGTTAAACTTCAGGAGATAAAACACAAGTTACCAAGAGTAAATGCCTTCGACCGTGTATTGCACGAGCGGGACCTTATGATAAGAGCAGATCTGATTCCTGAAGAGATTTCAAAGGAGCTGTCCCTAAAAAATTACAAACGTATATTGACATAATCTTTTTTTGGCCCTATATTGCTCGCTATCAAGGACCAATTTTTCACTTTCTTCTACGAACAAAAAAGTTAAATCTGATTCTGTGCTCGATTCATGGAGGGAAGAGGTATGCAATTAAATCTCAAAATAAATATAAAAATGTATATGTTTTAATTCGTTTCTAATATTATTATTATGAAATTACTTAAAACTTTGCGCAATAAGGGGCTCACCTTCTTTGGAGACATTAAGGTTTTTCCCTATCCCATGTTTTTGCTTTACGATCCGGGGAGTTATCTCATCAAAGGAGCCGAAATGAGGGAAGTTATGAAATTGGTTAATCCGGGTGATATTCTTATAAGAGGCTTTCGTTCTTACCTTGATGGGTACTTTATTCCCGGTTTTTTCTCGCATGCAGGTGTTTTCATTGGAGAGGTATCCCTTGATAAAGCGCAAAAATATAATCCCGACATTCGTCCGGAATCGGTTCAGCCGGGCGAGCAAATGGTGGTTCATGCCATGGCTAAAGGGGTTTTTATGGAAGATTTTCTCAATTTCTGCCGCTGCGATTATTTGGTTGTTCTTAGACGCAATCCTTCAATTGAATCCGGTGGAGGTGACAACCTCACCAATGATGAGGTTTTTAGTTCTGCCATAAATTTCATAGACAGGCCATACGATTTTGGATTCAACTTTTCAGATATTGAGGCACTTTCTTGTACCGAACTGGTGTATGCCTGTTACAAAAAGGTTTTAGAGGAATACGGGGTAACCATCAAATCACGTCAGGTCCTTTTCCTTAAGAAACAGATGATTATTCCCGACGATTTTGTTACCTCCGTTTTTGATCTCGTTTGGAAAAGCCCTAGCGTCAGGTATTCTAAATTAGCTGAGATTCAAAAAAAGAATGAAACGAGCATGACAAGGTTTGTCACATCTTGTCCCGACCATTCGGGAAAAGATCATGTATAAACTTAATTTATGCGAGCCTGCCTGGCGGGTTATGAAAAAGAAACATTCTGGATTTTTGATGTTAAAACATTAAAATTGATGGTTCCATATACATAAAACGGCAGACAGGCCTGCCTGGCGGGTTATGAAAAAGAAACATTCTGGATTTTTGATGTTAAAACATTAAAATTAATGGTTCCATATACATAAAACGGCAGACAGGCCTGCCTCCCGGATTGATGCAACAAAGATCCTGATTTCTGAGGAAAATTCTTTGGAACACATGGATTCTTTTTCATAAAACGTCAGGCAGGTTCCATTCGACCAATAACTTAAATAAATTATTTACGAATGAATTAAACCAGAAATAATACGATAATACTCTTTTGTACAATAAAATCATGTTTTACCAAAATCGTTAAGGTTATGAAAAAGCCAGATGAAAAGCCCGGAAAAAACACGGGAAAAAGACCGGAAAAGAAACCGGAAGCAAAGAAACCTGGAATTCCGGAATTGAAAGCTCATGAAATAGAGCCTAAACGACCTGATCTTATTTGTCCGGAAGACTTTAAAAAATTTTCGCCCAAACTTCAGGTGCAGCTCAATGAGTTAATGGAGCATGAAAAGATTATTACATCCAAACTTCGTGATCCCAAAGAAAAGGAGCTGTTCATATGCGATCCGAAAGCTTTTTTCGCGAAGCATAAAATCAAAGTGTCTCCTTTTATTGAACGTAAGATGAAAGCTTTTAAGTTAGAGGAGATGTTACCTGTAGAGGATTTTATAATGCCAAACGGGCAGAGAATTGTTCCAAAAGTTAAAATTAACATTAAATAATTGAGCCATGGCAGGAAGTCAGACCAATGGATTTGATATGGTGATTGAGGTCAGCACCTCTACCATAAATAATATCGTGTCGGGAATCTTCGACAATGAAGGTTTCCTGGGTAGTTTGCTCCCGGACTCTTATTTTCTTGAGGGTTTTGATGTAAATCTTGGGTTTAACCGCCCCTCTGATGTTCCGGCATCGGCCGCGAACCCCGTAGAAATATTAGTGGACCTGGAGTTGTCAGGAGGCAATACCGGGCAGTTAAGAGTTGTAGCCGGCGTGGTTGTTGATCGCTCCGACGATGAGACTGATCTTGTTCATATTGATTTCAGGGATCATCTGTATGTGTGTGAAATTTCCATTAATGGCATCTCTTTAGGGCCTGTTAATACTTTCGTGACCAATAAAATTAAGGAGCATACCATTCCGCTCATTCCCATTCCGGTGAAGCGGTCTTCTACAAATTCGCTCGACATAATCAGTGCCGATGTCAAAATAATTGACGATACCACTGCTGCTGACCAGGATGCTTTAGGTGTAATGCTTACCTTTGGTGGTGGTGCAGCCGGTAATCTTAATGCATTTAACAGGGCCTTTGCCAGAGAGGGAGCCGGCGCAGCTGTAGCCATCAATTTTGACTGGCTTTGCCGCAACATCAGTCCCAGCATTGAAGAGGCCATAGGTTTGTCATCCGGAGATTTCAGCAATTGCAGTTTCAGGGGAAGCCACACCATTAAGGATGGTGTAAATCTCACGGAACTTGATATAACTCCCGGTGATGATAATATTCGTGTATCGGGGAAAGTTAAAAAATCCGGTTTTTGTTATGAGGCTACCGGAGAAATAGGGGCCAGGATTTTCGTATCCGTTGAAGCGGGTGAGCTGCGTGTACGTTTCGAAACCGACGATCCGGATATTGATGTCGATATACCATTGTATTGTTACCTTGCAGCAGGCGTTATTGGAGCCGTCTTGGGAGCTGTTATTATTGGTGTAATTGGTTCTATCGTTGGCGCCATTTTGATTCCTTTAATTTTATGGATCGCCCAGTCCGTTGTAGAATCTACTGTTGAAAACATCGCCGACCAGGTAACCGATGCCGTAGGAGGCGCAGGACTTACAGTGCCGCTTGTTGGTATTGATACGGTTCTCGACCGTGCATTTATCGATGATTTAACCATCACCTACAACATGTTTCCCGGGGAATATGCGGAGGTTAAATCCGAGGGTTCTCTGCTGCTTCGGAATGGTCAGTTCTTAGATTTGGATAACGGAATTGTAAAAAGCAACAGTTTTAGCGGTGCCGAACTTCAGTTACAGGGAAGCGGAGATGGAAGACGGCTGAAAGCCCTTTGCGGAACCAGCCTGGGAACAGGTTATATCCCTTCATTTCAGAGGGCCAGAAGGTTTCACTTGTATGGATTGACTTACGGAGAAACAAATGAAATTCCACTGGAAGATGTGGCTCTCCATATGCCCATACCATGGTTCGATGATGGTTACATTTGCAATTACAGGGTTTTTGGGGCTAAAACTACCGATGGCTGTTTAACTTTGTTCCAGGTGTCTGATGTTGATGAATCTAGGTATCGAATAAGGTACCGTACCTATCAATTGGAATCTGCATCGGTACGCATTGTTGGCGGATTTAAATGCAAACCCGACCGGGTAAATTTTGAAGTGGAAAGAGTTGATTATATTCCTTCACACGAAGTAAACCATTCTTTTGAAGGAAAACTGCAAACGGAATTTGAGCCAAATCAGGGAGAGATGCTTCGGGATATTGAGAACATTAGGAGAATGGATAGTCACATGGGTGAGAAAGGGGCCACGCCGTATAAAACTGAATATGTGGAGGTTGAAAAAGGAGTAAACTTTTCTGTTGCGGATAATATTGAATTTGATAGAAAAGTGCTGGATTTCCATCGACCGGTTGGGAACTGGATTGAAACCAGATTCCCTGAAAGAAAGGACAAATACGGTTATTTCCGGGCTTCATTGGATGGGAATGCAGTTGCTTCTTCTGTTAGCTGGACGGTTGACGGGAATGGTCTTGAGCCGGAATCAGAAGGAACTGTAAACATTCAGGGCGAAACATTCGAATACAAAACCCATGGGCATTTTCTGAAGCTAACCTCAAATTCAGGAAAAGAAATGGAAATACCCCTGAAGGTAATTGTCGTAACCGAGAGAGGTTCTGTTTTGACGGAAATTCGATGCGTTCCTTTTTTGAATAATTGCGGCTATACTTCAAGAAGAATTCCCGGCTTTTTGGAATATATTGAAAGATTCAGGGATGAATTCGGAGTTATTAAAACCCCTTCCAAAAATCCGCAGTTAGTTGTTTCTCATTGCAAATAGAGAAATTCGCCGTGGCAGGATGAAGGTTTACGACTGATTTAAGGGGCTGTCTAAGAACAAATGGTGTTTTAGACAGCCTCAATTATTACTGGTTTCCACATTGTGAATTACGCGGTTGCACACTTAACTCCCTCTCGTTTGTAACGAGTGGGGTAGATCAACTCGTCTCCGACGAGGATATTTTGTTTTTGTTGGCTGCCGTTAAAAGCGACGGTTAATTAGTGGCAGCAAGAAAACTCTTATTTTTGAGGTGTGCCTGATAAGGAAGCGTCAAATGCAAGGCGGGCGATGACTGAAAAGCAGGAGTTCCGAGTGTGCTTTTTGTTGGTTTTTTGTCGGAAAAACCTTACAAAAGCTACTTCGGGATATGACTGTTTTGAAGGCAAGCCTTGACTCTACCCCGACCCTTCAAAGATTTTTTTTATTTAAATCAAATTACAGTTTTGCAATTTATTCATTTTTCCGGCTAAAATAAAGCTTTAAAATATACAATAGTCCGTTAAAATAAGGCTAAACGCAGAGACCTGTCTGCCATGTCATGAAATAGACCTGTTTTGACTCAAAGGCTCTTACTGAAAAATAGAAAGCCTCTATTTCATTTGTCGCCAGGTTGGGGCAATGACCTGTCTGCCGTTATTAATATTGGCATCCTGTTATATAAACGAACTTTTGTTTGTACAATTAATTTTGTTTCTCATCACACGCCAGGCAGGCGCAAAGTTCTTATTATCAGAGAGTTGGGCCTATCCTGTATTGCTGTGCAAACATCTTATTATCAATTACTTGAAAAAGATTAACGGACTATTGTTATCAGGTAATAGTCCGTTAATCTTTATTAAGTGCTTGTTATTCAACTGCCTAGACTTGAAGAGGTGTTTGTGTTAAAACACAGATTACCAGTAATATATGAATCATCTTAAATCTTAAATCTTACATCTAAAAATCTAACGATCTATTATATCAGCATCATACGAATTTTCTTACATCTTACATCTTACATCTAATAATATATTGTAATAAGCTCCAGATTATTAATGTTATATGAATGATCTTAAATCTTATATCTAAAAATCTAAAAGTCTATTGTTCAAAATACATTGGATATTTTCAGTCCTGCATAAACCGTTCGGGGAGAAACCGGGCCGTAGATATATCCGGGATCACGGTCTTTGCCAGTGTCAAAATCGCTCTGATAGCTGTTAAAAATGTTTTTTGTTCCGGCGAATAGATCGAACTCACCTAAATTTGTCTCAATGCAATAGGTAACCTTAACCGACCAGTCGAAGAAAGGGTCTGATTCCTTCAGAAAGCCTTCTTCGGGATTGTCGGCAAGTGGGCCGAAATAGGGGACCAGCATTTGGCCGGTGTACGTGGCGTCGGTTGAGAACTCCCAGGGGCTTTCGGGATTCCAGTTAATGTTGAAATAGCCGTACTGATCGGGTGTACGGAAGAATCGTGTTTCACCGAAATCCTGTGGAGCACCGTATTCACTGGTTTGAAATGTAAAACCGCTGCTTAGGTCCAATGACGAAGATGCCACCCATTGGGCTTCCAGGTTAACCCCCTGAACCGTTGCCCCTTCTTCTTCATTTACTCTTGTATATACGACTTTGCCATCGGCATCCGGGGTGCCGATCTCATTGGCGAAAGGGTCGTTAAGCCTGGTGTGAAAGAATTCGGCCATAAGTTCAAGGTTGGTCGTTGTACCCCCTGTAATATAGCTGATCGAACCTGTATAACTGTGACTTGTTTCTTGTTTCAGGTCCGGATCGTTTTTATGGATGACCCGGCGGCTGTCTGATGTTTCAATGTGCAGGTCTTCATCAAATATTTGGGGCGCCCGGTAGCCTTTGGCATAGCTGGTCCGAAACTGCAATGGGCGGGAAAGGCCGTAAAGCATTGTGATCCGGGGGCTCAGTACATTATTGGATAATTTATTTCCGGTGACATTGTCGGTAATGTTGTAATGGTCGAGACGCAAGCCGCCTGAGACAGATAATTCCCCGAAACGTTGCTCAATTTGCGCAAATCCACCGCTGACAAGTGTTTCCTGATCGGCGATGGTACGGGCCGGGACTTCCTCTTCTGTCACTTCCATCGTGCTTTCATCCACAGAGAACTCTCTGTATCCAAGTTTCTTATCCAGCAGGTCACCGCCGTTTACTTCAACTCCTGCAATGATATCACCTCTGCCTGTAAGGATTTTGTACTGGGTTCCTGCTGTATAGGTGAGATCTTTTGTATTGCCGTAAGCATCAAGGGCCTGACCGGCGCCATAGTAGGAATCTCTTTGGATATCCTGGGCTGCCAGGTAAGTGGTCAGTTGCTGATCGGGACCGGTAAAAAGATGCCATGAGAGGTTTCCTGAATTGATCTTGTGTTCGGCAGCCTCGGCAATTTGGGCTTCATGCAGGGGAGAATCAAATTGGTCGCCACCTCTGCGGTCTTCCCGAATGTGAAAAAAGTCGGTGACGATTTTACTTTTATTGCTTGTCCGCAGTGACCATTGGGCACCGACAGTTGTATTGCTGATCTCCGAGAGTTCTGAAAATCCGTCGTCATTGGCATCGAAGGGTTGCCGGTCTCTTATGGAACCATACAGAGCCAGCCCGTTTTTATTATCCTTGTCTGAAAGGGTGGCGTTGAAATTGACCTGCTGCTCTGAAACCGGATCTGCCTGATCATAGAAACTTCCGATATGTTCGTTTTGAGTACTGATAGAGTATTGGTTTTTGTTGGGTTCCCGTGTGAGCACGTTGACCGTTCCGGCAATGGCATTGCTGCCGTAGAGGGCCGATCCGCCGCCGCGGACCACCTCTACACGCTCGATCATATTGGCCGGAATAAGCTCCAGCCCATAAACGGCAGCCAGTCCGCTGAAAATGGGCCGGCCATTGATCAGGATTTGTGTGTATGGGCCGTCCATGCCGTTCATCCGGAGGGAATTGGCACCACAGTTCCCGCAGTTGTTCTCTATCCTCAGCCCCGGACTGAAGGCAAGACCTTCGCTGAGGTTGGCCGACTGGATGGCTTCAAGCATGGCATTGTCGACTGTATTGACAATAACAGATGATTCTTTGCGCTTTTCACTGTTACGGTCGGCGGTTACCACTACCTGTTCGAGTCCCAGAATGTCTTCTTCAACATCAATGGTTAGTTCATGGCTTTCACCGGCATTTATATCCAGTTTTTTTTCCTTTGGCTTGTATCCCAGCGCCCGTATTACTATGGTTTGTTCCCCTTCGGGAACTTCAATGTTAAATTCACCTTCTTTGTTAGCAGCCGTTCCGATCATGGTTGATTTGACCTGAACGGTCGCATTGGGCAATGGCTGCCCGTTGGCTGTTACCCGGCCTTCCAGGGATGTTGTGGGGGGATTGCTTTCGGTTGTTTCGTTACCGGGCATGGCCGCTGAGGTTAGGGTCAGGATAAACAGAAATGTCAGATAATACAGAATGGAAGTGAAGTTGCTGAATTTCATCATCAGTATATCATTTGTTTGTTTGAAAATTATTGATGAGCCCGGTCTAAGAAGCATCTTTATTGCCAAACTCTTCGTTGTTTGAAATTTTTGCATCCTCATTAGCAATTAGTTAACTCCGGTACAAAAAATTTAAACGCCTCGATTTTGACAAAAACACACCTTTTTATACCGTACTCATTGATTGGTTTTGTCAGAAAGAAACCGGATCCGGGTTATCATTTTTGATTCCGGGGTTTTCTGCTGAACTCAGTTATGCCTCTTCCTGTGCTGGATCAGTTCATGCCTGCGAAATAAACCTTTTTTCCGGCAGGGGTCCGTGCGTGAACAGACCGGTATTTAACCTGTTGTCACACAAGAAGTAAGGATGCAGGTGGTGAAAGAGAATGATGATCAGATTGAGAAAGGAGGAGCTCTTAAAGAGAAACTGAATATGATTTTTTTGGGAACTAAGAAAAAAATGGCGGTCCAGGGTAGCCTGGTAGGCGGTGTATCGAAAGAAAAATCGGGTGCTTGTTCGCTGAAAAGATCAGAAAGATGGGAAAGAAGGGTGTAACAGAAAAAAGTGTGATCGTGGCCAGCCCTATTGTCGTCACCACTATTGGCGGGCTCTTCAGTTTGCTTATGTTGTTGATCCTTCTGATCCTCCTGTTCCTGAGCAAAAGGGTGGGCGTGAACGATCCTTGTGCCATCGTTAAGAACATGTGTATGCAGGAAAAAGGCATAGGAGACAATAATCAACACCTGGGCCAGCAGGAGTGATATGCCCATGGACTTTTTGCTTTGGGGAATGCGCCAGTATTTATACCATTTTTCCATCGCTTGCAAAAGTAGTCAGGTCAAAAGCTTTTTCCAATCCCTAAAAGTTGGCATTTTTCTCATTTCAACCGCCCGCTTTTTTTGCTTTGGTATATCCGTTTTTTTGAAGATGTTCCAGAATCCGATCCCGGAAATCCCCCTGGATCAATATTTCACCCTCTTTGGCCGATCCCCCTGCTCCGCAAATGCCTTTCAGTTTTTTCCCCAGATCTTGCAGGTCGGTTTCATCTCCCTCAAATCCTGTGATGAGGGTTACCGTCTTGCCTTTGCGGTTTTTCCGGTCAAGCCATATCCTGAGATTTTGTTTTCCGGGAGGTGGAGTTTCAGTTTTTTCTTCTTCTCTGAAATCATCGGGATTGAAATCAGGATTGGTGCTGAAGACCATTCCGCCGTTATTTTCCTTTTTCTTTTTGGCCATAGCTTGCAAAGCGTTTTGTCGTGGCAAAAATAAGAGATTTTTTTGGTTGGACTGTTAACCCGGAAGGTCAGATGTATCCCGTGGGTTGGCCAATTAAGGATTCAGCAATAATTATTTGTAACCATTGTAAATAAACCAGGTAAAGGGGCTATTTTTGTCCCCGCCATGGATATTGCTAATTTTGCACTTAATTTTTGCAATTTAGAAGTAAGAGAAGAAGTCAAAACCTTATTTTATAACTTACCAGGATTAAAATGAATAAAGTTGTAAGCAAAGAATTCTATTCGGAGGATGTTGCCCGTCTTGAAATTGAAGCACCACGAATTGCAAAATCGCGCCGTGCAGGGCATTTTGTGATCCTGCGCATCGATGAAAAAGGGGAACGCATTCCGTTAACCATTGCTTCGTCGGATACCGAAAAAGGTACGATCACCCTGGTTGTTCAGCGTGTTGGCGTGACATCACGCAAACTTACATCTCTGGAACCGGGTGATACCATAACCGATCTTGTCGGGCCGCTGGGACAGGCTACGGATATTCATAATGTAGGGACCGTTCTTGCCTGCGGCGGAGGCGTGGGAGTGGCTCCCTTGTTACCGATTGTCGAGGCCAACAAGAAGGCCGGCAACAAAGTCATTTCCATTATTGCCGCCAGGAGCAAAGATCTGATTATTTTGGAAGATCAAATCCGTGAATATTCTGACGAAGTGATCGTTATGACGGACGACGGATCATATGGTGAAAAAGGGCTGATCACCGAAGGTATGGAAAAAGTCATCCGGCGCGAAAAGGTGGATGAAGCTGTGATCATAGGTCCAGCCATCATGATGAAATTTGCCGCTGAAGTGACCCGTAAACACAATATTCCCTCCATGGCCAGTCTGAATACCATTATGGTTGACGGGACCGGTATGTGCGGTGCCTGCCGCGTTACAGTAGACGGAAAAACCAAATTTGTCTGTGTGGACGGACCCGAATTCGATGCTCACAAAGTTGATTTTGATGAAATGCTGAAACGACTGAACGGTTACAAAGATTTTGAGAAAGAGGCCGATGCGTATTACCGCAGTCAGCAAAACAAATAATGTATGGAAACTAAAGATAAATTGAAACAGGAGCGGGAGGCTGCCTGGCGAAAAGAACTTCGCGGAAAGATCAAGAATAAAGAGCGGACAGGTTTTGAAAGGGTGAAAATGCCCGAGGCTGATCCGATAGAGAGAAGTCGTTCCTATGTGGAAGTAAATCGCGGGCTTTCGGAAGAACAAGCTGTGCTGGAAGCCAGTCGTTGTCTCGACTGTGCCAATCCCACCTGTATTGAGGGATGCCCTGTTGAGATCAATATACCTAAGTTTATTAAAAATATCGAACGTGGGGAGTTTCTTGAATCGGCGCGGGTGTTGAAAGAAACCAGTTCGCTGCCGGCGGTTTGCGGTCGCGTTTGTCCTCAGGAGAAGCAATGTGAAGAGAGTTGTTTTTACACCCAAAAGCTTGGGAAAACACCTGTTGCTATTGGGCATCTCGAACGTTTTGCCGCCGATTATGAAATTGACTCCGGTCAGATATCCATCCCTGAGGTTGCTCCATCCAAAAATATCAAGATCGCATGTATTGGTTCCGGACCAGCCGGGTTGTCGTTTGCCGGCGAAATGGCGAAACGCGGGTATGATGTCACCGTTTTTGAAGCGCTTCATGAAGTCGGGGGTGTTTTGAAATATGGTATTCCGGAATTTCGTCTTCCCAATAAAGTTGTCGACATTGAGATCGAGAACCTCCGAAAGATGGGGGTGAAGTTTGAGACCAATTTTATTGTAGGGAAAACTGCTTCCATTGATGATTTGCGCGAAGAGGGTTTTGAAGGCTTTTTTGCCGGAAGTGGAGCCGGATTGCCACGTTTTATGGGTATTCCCGGTGAGAACCTTGTGGGCATACTCAGCTCCAATGAATATCTTACAAGGGTCAACCTGATGGAGGCCAACAAAGCCGAAACCGATACACCCATTTTGAAAGGGAAAAGAGTGGCTGTTATTGGCGGGGGGAATACCGCCATGGATTCTGTACGTACTGCTCTGCGGTTGGGTGCCGACAAAGCCATGATCATCTACCGGCGCTCGGAAGAAGAGATGCCGGCCCGTGTGGAGGAGATCAAACATGCCAAAGAAGAAGGTGTTGAATTCCTGAATCTGCAGAATCCCATTGAATACATCGGAGATGCCAAAGGATATGTACGCCAGGCCCGCATCCAGCGAATGGAGCTAGGAGAGCCGGATGCCAGCGGACGTCGCCGTCCTGTCCCGGTTCCCGGTTCAGAGTACCTGCTCGATGTGGATACGGTGGTCGTCAGTGTCGGGGTTTCGCCCAATCCCCTGATCCCGCAGTCGCTGCCGGAGTTGGAAACCACCGACTGGAGCACACTGGTTGTGGATGAGAATACTTTCAGGACATCTGTGCCGTTCATGTTTGCCGGAGGCGACATTGTACGCGGCGGAGCCACAGTGATCCTTGCCATGGGAGACGGACGACGGGCTGCTGCTTCGATGGACCGGCAGTTGTCGGGAACGCCTGAAGAGGCTTCTGCTTCCGACGGCAGCCAGGAATAATGTGTGAAGATTTCTGTTCAAGTAAAATTTATTGAATATGACAGACCTAAAAACCAAATATCTCGGTATCGAGTTGAAAAATCCTCTTTTGATCGGCAGTTCAGGACTGACCGGTTCGGCCGATTCGATCATAAAACTGGCCGATTACGGTGCTTCCGGTGTTGTGCTGAAATCTCTCTTTGAGGAAGAGATTATTATGGCCCACGAAAAGACCATGAAGGAAAAAATGGGCCATCAGGAGAATAATCTCGAATTTCTCGATTATTTTGATTACGAGCTGAAAAAGGGGACTTTTGAAGAAACCCGGCGTCTTATTGATCAGGTAAAAGCCAATACCGATATTCCTGTTATTGCAAGTATCAATTGCTATTCGGTGGGTGAATGGTTCTCTTATGCTCACCTGCTCGAAGAGGCAGGGGCTGATGCCATTGAGCTGAACCTCTACAGGATCCCTTCCAGGATCAATATTACAGCAGAAGAAATATTGAATGGATACTACGAAATTGTAAGAAGAGTAAAAGAGCATGTTGAGATTCCCGTGTCTGTCAAGATCAGCCCTTACTTTACCGATCTGGGTAATGTTGCTGCGCAGTTCGATATGTTGGGTGTTGACAGTATTGTGATGTTCAACCGGTTTTATTCTCCGGATTTCGACATAGACAATGAACGCGTCACTTCAGGACCGGTTTATTCAGGCCCCAACGATTATGGTAATGTTCTGAGGTGGGTCGCCATGCTTAAAGAGCAGGTTACATGTGATCTCTGTGCGTCGGGAGGCGTTCATTCGGCCGACACCATTTTTAAAATGTTGTTGGCCGGTGCCGATGCCGTACAGGTGGTCTCGGCCATTTACCGGAACGGTCCCGGATATATCCGCGACATGGTCTCTGGTATTGAAAGACGTATGGAGAAAAAAGGTCTTCAGGACCTTGGTCAGGTGCGCGAGCTTGGGCGTAAAATGGCACCCAACCAGGGCGAGGTTTTCGAACGTGCCCAGTTTATGAAATATTTCGGGCATCATGAATCGTGACAGGGATTGCTATGGGGTGAGCCCTCGCAAAGTCTGACAACGGGTAAAATTAATCCCGCTGCTTTTGACAATAGTCCGTTAAAAGAAGGCTAAACGCAAAGACCTGTCTGCCGTGTCATGAAATAGAACTGTTTTGACTCAAAGGCTCTTACTGAAAGATTGAAAGCCTCTATTTCATTTGTCGCCAGGCAGGCGCCATGACGCAAAGATTTTTTATGAGAGAGTTATAAGAATCAATAGATCGTTAGATTTTTAGATTTAAGATTTAAGATGAATCATTTAACACTGAAAATCTGCATTTTGACAAGAAGAACCATTGATATATAAACAATTGAATCAAAGGTTCTTGCAAAAGTTTGACGGACTATTGAACAATAGATCGTTAGATTATTAGATGTAAGATGCCTGCCTGGCGGTTTATAAAAAATAAGGCTTGTTGTTCAAACGAATATTCTTTTATATAGCAGGCTACTAATATGAAAAACGGCAGACAGGTAAGAAAATTCTTATAACACTGATATATTGTAATTTAAACTGTGAAATGCCGGGATTTTAAACAATTGAATTACAAGGCATTAAAAAAGTTTAACGGACTATTGTTTTTAAGTGGCGGGTTTTTTTAAGCGTGGGGATTAATTCGGGCCTGAATGTTATGGTCTGGTGTTTATTTTTGCTCCGGTTTTCTATAGAAGTCTTTCAATGAATGAGTATAATAACTGAAGTCTATTTTATTTTTTCGTTGAAAAATTCGTGGCTCTTTATGTCCAACGGGCACCAAAGTTAATTTGGTCATTCCATTGATTTTTTTGACATTACTGGAATCCGGTGTTTTTTGGTCGAACAAAACATCGAAATAAAATAAGTACTTTCCAACCCAGTTAATGTATTTTTCAGAATCTTCAGTTGACAGTTCTCCTTGTTTGTTGACAAGCTTTAATTTCTCATTCTTATTGTAAATTTCTCTTTGAAATTCTACGCCATTTAACGGGATACCGTTCAAAGTTGGAATGATATTAGATTGAGGATCAATAAAGATCCATTTCTCAAATTCTTTTGAATAAACCTCAGTAACAACGTGTCCTGCACCACTCATGACTTTTTCAACATCCTGAGTTTTAAGTCCCAATGTTCTGGCCGGAATTCCAATACTATTAAGAGCGGTTGTTGCGACAATTCCATATTCTACGCAGCGAAATTGTTTGCCTTCATGAGCTTCCTTCAATATTGTCAAAGCATCCTGTTTTGACGGTTTATTACTTCCGTTGTGTTCCCATTGCTTATTTGTCCAATCCAGTACAGATTTAATTTTGTCTAAATCATTATTTTGTCCTTTTACCAAATCATCAATGCCATACTGTTTTCTTAATTTGCTCAAATAATCGTTTTCTGATGTGTCAGGATAATAAAATTCATAAAGCGGGTTTGGAGATTCTTGCGAAAATGAGATCTCTTTTACATTCGACGATGGACTAACATTAATTAATTGAAAAAATGAATTACAGCTACAAAACAGAATGCTGCTAATAATAATTATCGGGAATCTTACTTTCATTCGTAAATAATTGATTTAAGTTATTGGTCGAATGGAACCTGCCTGACGTTTTATGAAAAAGAATCCATGTGTTCCAAAGAATTTTCCTCAGAAATCAGGATCTTTGTTGCATCAACCCGGCAGGCAGGCCTGTCTGCCGTTTTCTAATCTCCGTCTTTTTTCCCGTTAGATTTGCCTTTTCTTTTATCAATAACGGAAATTATCCCAAGAATTATGGCTAAACGGAAAGAGGTTTCCCAGTCGATTTTTGCCGTTTCATGGAAGCCTAAACTCCAGAGATAGGTGACTGCCACACTCACAATAAGGGTAATGCTAAACCCAATAAAAAAACTGATAACACCTTTCTTGAAATTCATAATTCACCTTTCCTTTTTTCAAACATCATCTTCATTCTTTGAGCAAACTTGTTTTCAGGGTTAATATCAAGTGCTTTCTCAAGATATTTCCTGTCTGATTTAAAATCTCCCTGGTCAAAATATGCCTTGGCTAAAAAAGCATATGCCTGGTCAGATTGCGGATAAAGATCTGTACAATATTTCAGAATATCAATTGCCTTTTGAAAATCACCCCGAAAGTTGACCGCCATATTTGAAATGTGGTTTTCGGCTTGATTGATCGTAAAGTGACATTGGTGTTTTTCACCTGTTGTTTCCTTTTTCCCTGTGATGATTTTACAGGCCATTTCTATTCCTCTGCTATTGATTCTTATTGGGGTGCTTCATGCAATAAGTAATGCAGCATTTTTTTTGTGGGGCATCAAGCATTTTGCTGTCGTTGTTCTTTTCTGCCATTTTCAGCACGGCTTCGCCTGATGCTGCCGGGTCAGTAACAATATTGTCGGTATATAAAACTGACAATCGGCCTTCATCGGTCTGCCTTAATACGGCTTCTTTTGCAAACAGATAGGTTCGTTCATAATCACCGGATTCGAGCAGTGCCTGTGCCGCCACGCCTTGTTCCCACGATGCCCGTTGCATGCTGAGCATTGCTGTTTTCACTTTATCGGTGAGATTTTTGCTCTGCAGAAGGATTTTGAGCTTTGCAGCTTGATAAAACCCGGGTACCAACTGCGAAAAAAAGCACCCGCTGAAACGGATTTGATGAAATTCCTGCGATTTTGCATGTTGTAAAAGTTTAACTTCGCTAATTTTAGCTTCGTTCCACAAAGTTCGAATATATGTTGCTTTAATCTATCATTAGTCCGTTAACCTTTTGCAAGAGCCTTTGATTCAATTATTTATATTTAAATGGTTCTTTGTGTCAAAATGCAGATTTTCTGTGTTATACGATTCATTTTACCCGTCTGCCGGCAGGTAGGTATCTTAAGATCAAACGATCTATTGTGATTGCCTAATTAAGAAAATTCTTAATTACTGGTTGTAAGAAAGCATCATTCCTGACAAAATTGTTTATCTTACGCGTCTTGACTCAATGAGACCACCATCTTTCTAATTTCCGGGATTGCTTCGAGACTTCGGAGCTACAAGCTGAAAGGATAAACGGCAAAAAACATATAAGATAACTGAACATAGCTTGAATGTTTAGATATCAGGAAATTGAGGATGTCTTATTAGAATCAATATTAATATTTAAACAAAGTATGAATTTGTTTTGCTTAAGCCTATAACCTTTTGAAAATTAATAACTAAAATAACAAATAAATGAAAAACATACTTATTTTCAAGACTGCCATTGTAGTGCTTGGTTTGCTATTTGCGAATTTTGGGTATTCACAACAAATTAAAGGTAATTATGCCATTCAAAATGTTGAAACAGAGCTCTTACTAAGACCTAAAAATGCAAGTAAACAAAATGAGGCACCTATTGTACTGTATTCGCCCGTAAATTGGAAGTGCCTTACATGGAATTTTAAACATGTAGAAGGAAATACTTACCAACTGGAAAATCTCTTCAGCTCAAAGACATTTCACCCGGAAAATAACAATGCTGAGGCTATGGTTGCTTTAAAGCAAACACCCTTGCAGGAAGAAAACTCTTTTCAGCAATGGGAGTTTATACCCACCGGAAATGATGCCTACCGCATTAGATTGAAAAACACAGAACTTTACCTGACTCCTGCCGATAACAGTGGCAATACAAATACCGAAGTTAACTTGCAAAAGAAACTGGAAGGGAATTTGCAGTTATGGACTATTTATGAACAACACCCGACCATGTAGCTACAGGTCTAATCTTTGTATCTTTTATCCAATTGCTTCCCGATATTTTTTTCAGTCATAACAAAATTTCGAATCTGTTTTAGATAACAATTCACAATTTACAATGATACATTTCTTACTATGTTCAGGCGTGTAATTGCTGACTACTCTGCAACCCTTACAGCGGTTTTTATCCCGAAGGTATGCCAGACATATCCCACAGTTTATTCCACATGGCGCTATCAGAGAATTAGTTATCATTTCTCAATTTCAATAATTGTCGCGACCACCATAGGTGCTAGTCCCGCAGAGACGTGATGAATCGCGTTTCTTTCATGTTTATTCTTCAAACATCAATTCTCCAACGTTTAAACGTTGAGCATTTCGGAGCACTTCCTTTACAGAACATTGCTGACGCTGATTAAATGGTATAGCGGTTAAATTTAGTACAATTCACTTCATGTTTATGACCGGTTATTAAAGGTTGGCATTCTTTTCTTTCGTCCATAGCTCGATTCTTTTGTTTCGTGCTTTAATAAAATTCGTTACTTCTTTTTTATAAACTAAATATTCGTCAATGTCCGCAAATGTTGGTTTTGTTTTGAAATTGTCAAATGGCAAGTAAAACTTAATTTTTTTGTTTTCGTCAACAAGGTCGTTGAGTAAAAAAAAGTTTGTGTAGCCTGTAAAACTCTCAAACAAGTCGAAGAAGTTCTTGTATCTTAAAAATGTGTCGTAAAGCGGACTATCTTCTCCCAGGTAAAAAAGTCGTATGCACTCTAAAGTCAAATCAAATCTGTCATCTATGAAACTGTTTATTCCACGAGCTTGATTTATTGTTTGTTTTCCGTCAACTCGGTTGTTTGGGAAAAGCGTATATGCTCCAATAGTCGAACCTGTGTCAAATAGTTCTTTTACTTCGTTCTGGATTTGTTGTGTCAACCAGGTTTTGCGTTTGTGATTTCTATATGAATGTGTAATAGCATCGCTTCCTAAAAAATATTCTCCAATTCCTGATTTGTGATGTAAGTACGTTCCAATTTTATGGTCAGTTAGTTCAAACTGTTCTCCGTTGGGCAACGGTTTGCTCCATAGAAATTTATGGTATTTACGAAGTGTCGGACTTGTGCTGTCCGGATCTCCACCATTTGCGTTTGTGTAAATATTGAATGTTGTGTCAATTAACATTTTTTCTGTCGTTTAAATAGTCTTCTGCATCATTTTTAATCAAATATTCTATTCTTACCCAGCATATCGTTAATATTTGCTTTATGCTTTTCCTGGTTGCTTATATTTTCTCCATTATTTACGGCTTCTTTTAATGTTCTTACGATTTCTTTTTTATTTGTATATGGGGCTACTTCATTATTTTCCTTTATATGCTTAAGAACCTCATTTATTCTGAGAGGTTTTACAAGGAATGTTCCTTCCGGAACGAAATTAATTTCTTTCAATTCACAATCACCATAAAAAACTATTATCGAAAAGAACGGAATTGTTTTAAATTGTTTAAGTTGTCCTTTTAATGTTTCAATATGATTTTTGTTTTGCTTTATAGGATTATAGAAACGATACTTGTTTCTGCCATATGCCAGCACTTTAGTCCAATGAGAGTGATTCCCATTGCCAAAAATCCATCCACTGTAATCTTTTATTTCAAATACAATAATCCCCACTGACGTCGCAAGAACAACATCAATCTGAGAAAATTCCCCATTGCTTTTTTCTATATATAAGTCATGAAATAATGTTTGTGAAGGAATTCCATGTTTTAATAGTCTTAGAATCAAATCCCTTTCCGTTTTGGTCCCTCGATTTAAGGAGGTAACACTCTTGAGCAGCTTTCTATCTCGAATTTTCTTAATCAGCGGGATAACAGTAATTAGAAGAAAGATACCAACAACAGTCCAAAGAAGCATATTGTCATTTTCTATTATTTGTTTCCATATTCCCATTAATAATTATTCTATATTCAATTCTATTCCTTATTTATCGGGCCCGTGCAAACTTGACTTTAGGTCCAGGAAATATTCCTGGCTGTGGCTTCAGAATAGATGTAACTTGATTAGCCTGCAAGCATGGTTAAGGGAAAAATGAATCCTCAATATGTTGTTGAAGCTAAGGTCGGTTTATGAAGGCCTTTTGTAAGGAGCCGGCTTAAATGTTTAGTTCGACAAGCATCAAATTTCAAAAGGATGCAAGCAACGCTTGATCGGAGGTTAAGTGTCGCTTGCTGTGATTATTATAATTCAAATAATCTTGCATTAAAATCCTCCATTAAAAATATCCTATTAAATCCACTATCAGCTGAAAAATTCTTGTCGAATCGTGAATCGATCTCATAGGAACTCTGATTTAAACTACCAATAACTATTAGTAACCATTGTTCCTCAATTCCGGTATTTTTTATATAATCAAGTCGTTTTATTTCCTTCTTATGAATATATTCTTTTACAGTATCATGTTGCAACGATTGTTGACACCATCCGCCAGGATTGCAGCTAAAATTTAATCCTGAATGTTTATGCCAAGATATATTATGAACTAAGTCATTCTCTGAAAATTGGTTATGAAATACTGAATCTTCTATAATTGATAGAAGTGTCTTAACATGAATCGGCTTATCTTTTTTACTAATCTTTTTGTGAGTGTTAACATAAATATTTGCAAGCAATTTAGTCTTAGGATGTCGCTCTCGAAAGATTCCTTCTGCCGACTTTACAATATCAGCAAAGGTCCCCTCAATTTTCTTATGGTTTGAATCAACAAGTATTTCGTGTTCTAATCCGGCTATATGATTATCTAATGTTTTAATAATGAAATCTGGTTGTTCTCTCACTTCAGAAATTTGATAACCAGAATTAAGCAAGGATAGAAATTTTATAACATGACAAATCTCTAACGTCTTTTTATTATAATCCTTATCTGATTTATCGAGCTTTTTCAATGGTTCGTTAATTTGTTTTTTAAGCCTAATCTGATTCTCTAAAATTACTAAATAATTTACAATTTGTCTCATTATACCGGAATTTTATACCATTGCTGGACCGGGTAGCTTACGTCCCTAAGAACCGTGCGTGCCAGTTTCCCGGCACACAGCCTGCTCCGAAGTATTTCGGGGGCTCAGGCACTTTTAAGGCCTTTCCCGTTAGGGGAGCCCAGGTCTGTTATTACGATCTTTAACCATAAAAGTAGTGATTTGTCTTCACTCTTTGGCTAACATTTCTCTTCTTTTTGTTCTATTAGAGAAGTACTTGTCATATTCCGGCAGGTATGGGTTGGTATGAACCACCATCCTCTAAAAATTGTCAAATTGAAACGGAGATACATTCATACCTCTGAAGGTGACAGTGTTTTTGAAGTTATAGGAATGTTTGAAAGATTTTTTTTGCCGTCACAAAAAAAATTATCCCTTCCCGGAAAGTCTCATGCCTTCCCGGAAAATTTTTCCCTGCCCCCGGCGCCCGGGGCGGCTTAAAACTTTCCGGGAAATCGAAAATTTTTTCCGGGGCTGAGAAATTTTGCTTAAAAAACCTGAAATTTTACCCGGGAGCGAGAGATTTAATCCCGGGGAGCAGAAATTTTTATTAAAATCCGCTTAAAATTTCCTGTGGCCCAGAAATTTTAACCAAAATCGACTTCAGATCATCCGGGGTTGTGTCAGTTGTCAGAAAACCAATTAATTAAAGAACACTTAACCCGGAACCCCGGTCATTTTACACAACAGACCGGACCACGAACTCAAAACTCACCAGCTCATCAGCTCATCAACTCACCAGCTCATCAACTCATCAACTCACCAGCTCATCAACTTCTCCCTTGCCTGTTACAAAAAAATATACTATTTTTGCGCCGCATTAAAGAGAGAATATTAGTGTTATTAATTTAATTCAGAGAGTTTATGCAAAACCATTATGAAACCGTTTTCATTTTAACTCCCGTTTTATCTGATGGTCAGATGAAGGAGACGGTGGACAAGTTCAGAAAGATGATTTCTGAATCCGGGGGAGAAATTGTGCATGAGGAGAACTGGGGCCTCCGCAAGCTGGCTTACCCCATCCAGAAGAAATCCACAGGATTTTACCAGTTGTTCGAGTTTAAGGCCGATCCCTCTTTTATTGAAAAGCTGGAGGTGAACTATCGTCGCGATGAGCGTGTGATCAGATTCCTTACTTTCAAGATGGACAAGTATGCCATCGAGTACAGCGAGAAAAGAAGAAGTAAAAAACAACAACAAAAAGAAGGAAAGGAGAGCTAAATCATGGCACAAAATCAAAGCGAAATCAGATATCTGACACCTCCGTCGGTAGAGATCAAAAAGAAAAAGTATTGCCGTTTCAAAAAGAACGGGATCAAGTATGTTGATTATAAAGATCCTGAGTTTTTGAAAAAGTTTTTGAACGAACAGGGTAAAATACTTCCCCGCCGGCTGACAGGAACATCGCTGAAGTTTCAGCGAAAAGTCGCCACGGCAGTAAAAAGGGCACGCCATCTGGCATTGTTGCCTTATGTAACCGATTTGATGAAATAAACCAGGGAGGAACTTACGATGGAAATAATTTTGAAAGAAGATGTGCCCAATCTGGGCAACAAAAATGATATAGTGACGGTGCGCCCCGGCTATGGCCGCAACTATCTTATTCCACGCGGTATTGCCACTCTCGCTACTAAATCGGCCAAAAAAGTTTTTGCTGAAAACAAAAAGCAACAAGCCCATAAGGAGGAGAAGATCCGCAATGAGGCCCAGGAAGTTGCCAACAAGCTTGAGGGCAAGAAGGTAACCATTGGTGCCAAAACCAGTTCTACCGGGAAGATCTTCGGGTCTGTCAACAACATTCAGATTGCTGAAGCCCTCAAGAAAGAAGGTTTCGACATCGAGCGTAAAAACATCATCATTGCCGAGGACACGGTGAAAGAAATCGGAAGCTACAAGGCTCAAATCAAACTTCACCGTGATGTGAAGGTGGAGATTGACTTTGAAGTGGTTTCGGAGTAATTTACCCCGGCATTCATTAACAACGATACGTTTTCAAACAACATAAAAGGTCTGGCTTTTTATTAAGTCAGACCTTTTTGTGTTTATGCATGTTTTTACGTAATTTGAACAAGTCCGGAAATTCCGGAAGTTAAGGATTTTAAAAGCTCCAATAATATGAAGTTGGCCCAAGATTTTCAAGTTGGGTTAATACATCAATAATTTTCCTGAAAGAAATAGAGAATTTTTTTTGAAAACCTTATATATCAAGATTCCTTTATTATTTATGACCACCTGGTTCTTCCCATTAAACAAGGCACCCGATTTTACCAAAATACCATCCGCGGAATATATTTCATACCAAGCTGCCTGTTTCAATTCTATATTGATAATGTTTTTATTGGTTATGGTGGGATAAACAACCGGACTGTTGTTTTCCTTTAAACTGAATGATTCATCAGGGTTGGTTATCGTTACCTTCCATTCAGATAGAGTGCCATCAACCCCTTTTATCGTGTAACTGACCGTTGATGTGAAATCCAGGATGTTTCTCCCCGAATTTTGTTTTTCATCTCCGATAAAAGCTATGGCTCCCGGTGCCATTTCAAATTCAGGTGTTAGAACGGAAAGGTCTTCTTCATTATCTAATTCTAATTCGATGCTTTTCGTGTCTGTATCAATTTTCGCTTCGCCATCGTTCTCAAGAACGGAAAACTCCAAAAAGTCGGTTGATGCATATAACACTTCATCCATCCATAGAAAAGGTTCATCCGGGCTGCAGGCGATGCCATCGGCCACGAAGAGAACAGTGTTGACAAGCCAGGTTTCTTCACCCTCCTGGTTTTTTAGAACAAAAGTCATTTCGTCTGATTCTGTCTGATGCGCATGCATAGTCAGGTAGAACATGCTGTGACTGCCTTCCGAATCTTCAGAGGACATGATACTTCCGCGGCATTCACTACCGGCGAAAGCCCCCAGCTGGAGGTTTTCGCCACTTGCTATTTCACCATTTATATAAACCTGTCCTGTAATGGTATGGGTTAACTCATAATCAGAAGGGGTATAACTCCAGTCGTGTTGTGCCAAAAGAGTGAGGCAAGAAAGGAGAGCTGTTAAAAGTAAAATTGTTTTGTATTTTGTCATGATATGATGTCTTTAATATTTTACGACTTTAAACTGGTGTACTTTTTCGGGCAAACTTATTTTTATGAAATAGACTCCGCTGTTTAAATTATCCAAAGCAACAAAATCAGACAACTCAATGATGTTTGTTCCTTCAGATAGTTCAATGACCTGTATGTGAAGCTCTTTTCCCGGGACGGAATTCATCTCAATAATCCCTTTCTGGTCTGCATCGACGTGTAGTTCGATTTTTAATTCATTACTGAACGGGTTGGGATGAATGCTTACATAACCATCATACACTTCATGTTCTCCAAAGTGAAGCATCAACGGATTTTCGATTGAGCCGAGATGTGCATTTTCTGAGAATATAATCTGTTCCTGTGCAGAAAATGTATCGTCATCATCTTCAGCTTTAAAAACAATTTCGCGACCTGGTTCACTGTTGATGGTTACGAAATACCTGACCATGTCCCCTGGTAGCCTCACAGGATTGGCATATCCACACAAAACATTTCCGTCGTAAGCCAGGAGTTTTGTGTTATCTGTGGTTGCTATGTCCATATCGGCAATAATACTCATATTGCCTGAAGTGGCCGGAAGCTTTACAGCTCCTTTGTTTTTATCGGGGTTGCTCTTCAGGGATGATGACGAGGTAGTAAATTCCAGCTTGTCCGGGTTGCCCGTTTTAATCATATAGGCTGCACCGGGCTCCATGTAAGTAAGACTACCCACCCAACCCAGGAGTTCGTTATAAACCGCGAATTCGTGCTGCGATTTGATGATGTCGTCTTCGGACGGAGTCAAGGCGGAAAGAGCATTTTTCAATGGCATCCTTGTTTGTGAGGGGAATCCCGTCAGGTTCCAGCCTTCATTTAAAGCAATGGAAACTGTATCGGCAATTACTTTTTCGCCTGATATTACAAAGTTCCGGGGTTCTCTCACATGGATTTTATAACCCGAATGGTAGCTCAGGTTTTGCATGGTACCTCTCCATCTGTTCAGATTTGTGTATTGTGCAAATTGATAAGCATTCTTAATCAGGTCGCCGGATGTGGCATTCATATCTTTTAAAGCATTATCGAGGTTGTTAAAAGATGGTGAATGGACGTTGAACGAAATCCAGTTCCAGCCACGATCGAGGGTGATGCGTTGCTCGATGTGGTTGAGGGCATCGATGATGGTTGGCGATGAAATACTGCCATAAGTCTTGTTGGCATTGAACTCCAAAACCGGCGATACTTCAGAATAAATATTGCCCGTGCTTGCATCATAAATTTTGAAGTGCAATTCTTCTCCACGACTCTGGTTGCTGTATATAGACATGAATAGAAGATGCATATTGCCTTCGGGGTAATATTGAATTTTTGCTGTCCCCCTGCATTCATCCCCAACAAAGCAAGCCACGATATCAGCGGTATCTACTGAAAGTACATCGTTTATCCGTAGCTGACCTATAAGGTTTGTAGAATGATTATAATTCCGGCTGTCGGCGTTCCATTCGGGAACCGTTCCATCTACATTGATATTCAAACGCAGACTTTCGTTATAGTTCATGGATGAAACAAGATGTATGTCGTGCGAGTAGGAACCAACATTTATTTCGGGTTTGATTTCAATTTTAATGTCCTCAACTTCCATCGGCTCCAACGTTCCATTAGTGGGACTAACCTCCATCCATGACGGGATGTTTTCGATCCGGAAATTCTCCCACGAGCCCGAATTGTTGCGTATCGAAGCATTCAGCGTCAGCTCGTCATCAATATGTTTGCGAACCTGTAACTCATCGGTATCCCAAACCACCGTGTTCTGGTTTACAAAAGCAGTCCAGGTAGCTGTGGAACTCATGCTGTTTCCAAACATATCCTGCACGTTCCTGATACCAATGTTTAAAGTTCTGTTTTCAATTAAATTGGCATCAATGTCCGGACTGATAATGACTTCGTCGTTGTTTATGGCATACGTGAAGGGAATATCCACCTCCGGGCGTTGCAGTTTCATGTTGGGACACTCGTTGGAGAAAGCGCTGTTTTCAAACAACACCAGGTTATCGGCCACGGCGTGGGTGCTGTTGGTCAGATTTTCAAGCGTTTCGTTTGAAACCGACGGGTCAGATATTCTGGTATCTTCCATCGGGAAATAAGCTTTCAATCCAAACTCATCGCCTGTTAAGGAATGGTTCATATATTGCCTGATTTGTTCGGCCTTTCGGCAATTGTTCCAAATCCGCAACTCATCAATTTTACCGGTAAACCAGGAGTCGTATAAATCGGTGGTGAATTGGTTGTTCCACCTGGCCCCGAGTACCATTTGAGATGCAGCAAATCGTTTGAAATTTGAAGCCGAGCGTGTTTCAATCAATTCTCCATTCATGAAAACACTTAAATAGCCCAGCCGGTTAACGGTTAATGCAAAATGGTGCCATTGATTATTCAAATACGCATCGGCATTTATACCAACGCTTTGGCCGTTGTTTTCAATTCTGATATATCCCTGGTTTGTAGCTATTACCTGCCACGCGTTGGGGTTTTCCGAGCTGTCGCCGGACCCGTTCGAAAACATATAAGCATCATTTTCGGGAATGTTGGTTTTAAACCAGAATTCCATTGAGAAATCGTCGCGTTCATCAAAGACCATGGAGCCTGTTTGTGCTATGGCATAAGAGTCTCCGTCGAAGGTCAATGATTTGCCATCGCGGCTCACCTGCCATGTTGCTGAAACCATGGCATCACGACCAAAGGCGATATCGCCGGCAATATTGCCACTTGCTTCGTTCATGGGCCACAAACTGTAAAGCCCCTGTTCGTATCCACTCAGGATTCTTCCTTTCATTGAGGAGATTTCCGTGGCATTCCTGTAAGTCTTCCAGATGCGTAGCTCGTGCATGTTCCCGTTAAAGGCTGACAGGTCGTAAGGACACCTGGCCACATACAACGGGCCTTCCAGCGAACCATAAATGCCGGTTTGCATATATGTTTCCTCTGTTTGTGTTCCTGATGAAATAACAGCTGTAATGCCTGATGAAGTGCCATCACCACCTTGGTTAAAGGTTAGTGCATAATGGTTCCAGGTACCGGTGGTGGCATAAACGTTTTCAGATTCCAATACATTGCCTTCGATATTCACGACGAATTTGTCATTACTGTCAAAGCCAACCCAAAGGCCTTTGTTTTCGGCGGCATTGAGTGACAACAGGCATTCACGGCCATTGCTTGCCCGTTTGGCCCAAAACTCGATGGTGAACGAGGTATGGTCCAGGTTCACTCCCGGACTAACCAGTAGATAATCGTTTTCGCCGTCGAATGCAATGCTGGCATCGTGCAACAGATTCTCCTCGTGGGTAAGGTCGGTTCCGTTGGTAATGCCTCTCATACTGATGTTGCTTGCTATCGAGTAGAGATGACCGGCATCAATGGTTTCATTAAAACGAACGCTGATGTCGTCACCATACTCCAAAATGCCGTTGGCTGGTTGCGGAGTGCCAAACGTTCTGGGATTGATGCGGTCAATAACCCCTTCCAACTGGTCGGATTCGTTAACAGACCCGTTCCCGCATAAGGTTTTCAGCATGAGTTTATAGTTGCCGTCATTTAAGGTGCTTACATCAAAGTCGTAATAAATATCTGGTTCACCATTAATCAATGTCTTGGGCCCCGTAAAATCATCGTAAGCTTGCTGATCGTTGAAAAATGACATTACAGTAGTGGGTGTTTTCCCTGCTTGCTGATATTGCAGGATAATTCGCTCAAAAGTTGGATAATTGATATTGTACCCGGTAATATGAACGGGCAGCGTATCGTTGTTGGATTGGTTTACGACCCAGTTTTGCTCAATATTTCCAAATTCAACTTTCGAGCAGACAGGTATGAATCTCGCCGTAAATTCGACACTGTCCACGATGTCGGGGTTGTTGTTGGTGGGGTCGAACTGGCACTGAGAGTGAAACAGCAGTCTCAGGTTCTCGTATTCCAGATGTTCGCCGGGGCCTTGTTCCACCGTGATGGTTTTGGTAAGTGTTTCCCCTGCTTCAACAAAGATGGCACGGTTGGGCGAAACGCCGTCCAGTTTAATTACAGCGCCATGAGGATTCGTCGATTCATCGACCTGCAACTCGTAAAAATAATCGTGGCCCGTAAAGCTTTCATTTGAAAGTTTTAGCTCAAACGCAGCTGCCTCTCCGGCAGGAACATTAACAAGCGTTTGCGGTTCTATGTCAATTTTGGGGGCCTCTCGTTGCTGAGTTCCCTGATGAAGAATAAAGGGTTCGTTATTGTCGGGATTAAGATGCAGGAATGTTTCTTCCGGGCCTTCATAAGGACACGAACTTCTTCCCCCGGCAATACTGAAAATAGGAGAGGAGGTCTCTATTCCGAACGACACACCATTTCTTTTGATATCGTCCCTGAAACTTCCCATTTTCCCAAGATAAAGGGATGAACGGACAATTGTCTGGCCCATGCTGAAGGCTGTTCCCAAAGCACTCCCGAATTTTTTCCCAATTGCCAGTCCGAGTGCCGCGAGGCCCTGGCCTGTTCCACTGCTTGCGCTGTGATAACTGGAAAAATCCTCCTGATTTTCAATATTCAGGAATTCATCCATCTCGCTTTGCAGAATTCCGTTTTCATCCATTTTTACATCCACGCTGTAATAGTCACTCATGTCATTGTCGTCGAGAACATATCCCCATGTCATGGTCCTGGATTCTTCGGTTTCGTAACCTAAATCTCGGTCCCATTCCATGAATGATTGAGATGTTGTGAAAAATCCGAAATTATTAACACTAAAACCAACTTCACTGCCCCCGTAAAGTTTGAAGTTGTAATTGTAGCTGGTTCTCTCCTGTTCGGTAGTGGTGCGGCTTACCTCGTTGAGGTATGGTCCGGCGTTGCCATCGAATGAATAATTGTCAACGTTTTTCCCGGCTTTTACCTTAGCATCTTCGTTAAGAGCGATGGTTTGCATCCATATAGAAATTTGCTGATTCAGGAAATCAATGGTATCCACCTGATTTTCCTCGCCGTGAAAAATGTAGCTGGGTATCGTGTCATTGGTTTCGGCAATGGTATCGCCCCAGGCCTCATTATCGTTGCTGATTCCATAGTAGGGGTGGGATGTAGGAATTTTAGACTCGTAAAGGTCGGATGTTTCCAACAGGTTTTTTATAAGTTCGATGTAATTGGGAATCAGTGAATTTACTATATGATCCTGTGAGTAAATAAACATGGTGGACGACTCGTCTTCCGTTACCGCGAAACCGTCTACCTTTCCCAGGGTTACATCGCCCGGCTCATCAAGGGCCTCATCATCAAGGAACTCAGTGCTTGATTCTTCGCAATATGCTTTGGGTAATACCCGCAAGTTACGGGTTTGGGTGAAAAACATATTATACGATTTGCCAATGTAAACATCGGCCATAGAACCAACACCATCAGGTTCCGCGCTGGTGCTGAACCGTTGATTAAATTCATAAGCGGTTGAAAAGCTGCCCGATTTATTCACGTAGCTGGTTTGGTTCAATCCCGCGTTGTAAGTGGATTTGGTTTCCGCCAGTACCACGGGGCCGGCGAGTCCGCCTCCGGCCTCAAATCGCGCCCCTTTAAGGATCTTATTGTCAACCTTTGTTCCGCCACCGCTTGAAAAATTAAAATCTTCAGCAATTTTAAAACCACTTCCTTTTTCGAGATAGGTGTAGCTGTTACTACCCGGCGGATCGCGTAAGATGGTAGTGGCGACCTCGGGCCCATAGGTCACAAAATTTTGTCCGCCGGCATCAACACCACCCAGCACATAAGCTCTGAATAAGCCATCCTCATTGCCCTGCCAGGCCACATTGTAATTGTTGTAATTGGCGGTAATGGATAATACTTTGGTGTAAGATTTGTTGTAATCGGTATTGTCCTCGTTCATGTTTGGCAGACCCGCCCTGAACCATGGGTAGTCTTCAACAATTCCTTCACTGTTTGTTTGAAGTGAATAAACCGGCTGGTTAATTTCGAGATTATTGGCAATCGTTACCTCTCCATTTTCAATATAAACCACATCGGTTACAGGTTCGTCGCCATCGTTATTAACATACTCCGATTTGAGTATTACGTGTATGTCATAAGCTTTACCCATTTCAAATAAAGGATATCTGAAAGGACTGTCGGAAGATATATCGAGCGTATCGGCCTCCTCACTTCCTGGTTCACCGTAAAGAATTGTTTTTTCACCGGAAAAGGGATTCTCCCCGTCGGCGGTCACTTCAATGACAGGTTCGGAATAGATAATGAAATTACGCTTGAAATGATATTGGTATTCTTCAAGTGAACTCACCGTGGTCGTGTCGTCATCAGTAACCTCTTCTGTATATATGGTGGTTGTATCGGTTGACATTTCAGGAATTTCCCTCATATCGAGAACGCCGAGGTCATCTTCAGCCATTTCATAATCGTTGTTCTTAACAGAATTGATTTTATAAAGTTCCGGCAGTAGCATCACTTCATATTCGCCGCTGGTTTCGTCTGTTGTTATGGAAATAACACTTGTGTTCGATTCGGGGTTTTCGTGATCGATGTCAAATCCCTGTTCGTTTTCAAGGATGATGGTGCCTTTCCCGATGTTGTTATTGGAAAGCCCGAAACCCAGTTGTTTGCTGCCTTCCACGTCGCCGCCAACAAAACGACCTGCCAGTTTAACCCGCGTTTGGTCGTAAAATTCAAGACCGTACACATCGTCCAGGAAGTTATGCGTGGGGTAATCGTCATTGTCCGTTGGTGCCGGCCACTGACCGTTATGCTCAAACGTGTGGTTTTCTTTACGTATGGCAATATAGTTTTCCCCGATGGGCACATCAATGTCGAACTCACCATGTTCATTGGTTAAAACAGGATTACCACCATTGTCGTAAACCTGCTGATTATTGATATACACGTCAGCATCTTTTACCGGGAAATTGGTGTTTTCATAATAGACCGTTCCTGTTACCCGGAAAGAGGAAATATCGGTAAAATCAATATTGTTGTGAACCGGTGAATTATCCCCGATAAAAAGATTGACATCCGAAGGATCGAACTCGTGAACACCCCGCAAAGGCGTAATGTTGAATATGTTTCCACCCGATGAATAAACGATGCCGTTGATGGTGTAATTCCCGTTTTTATCGGTTATGCCCGAGGGTCTTAGTTGTTCGAAGGAAGGTATCTTTTCGGACCATTCCGGAAATATTTCGGGATCGGAAACCAGGTCAAGGTCGTTTTTATTGTATTCGGTGCCTGATTTGGAAATATCGTAAGCAGCTTCTCCAAAGCCTTCATCAAAGCGATAATAGCCTATAAGTCCGGATTCATTGCCCACGATAATCCGTCTGTAATTTTGCTCAATTTCTTCGGCAGTTCTTTCGGTACTCCAGAACCTCATTTCGTCTATGTTCCCGGCGTAATACGAGTCGGGCGTTAATACCCTTCCAACCATTACATCTACATGCGATGTGTCAGGAACCCATTGATCTTCGGGAGCTACGACGGAAGTTCCGATTAATTCCGCGTCAAGATATAATTTTACGGTTCCGGATGATGGGGTATAGGTACACGCCAGGTGATACCATTCATTCCCGTTAAGTAAGGAATCTGTTTCCAACTGCATCAGGAATTCCGAATTGGTGTCTGATGCCGGTCCGTTCAATAGCGCGGCATAAGGCTTCATGTTTTTGAGGCCGAGGTGCATCATACCCGAGTTGACCGATACAACACCCGCGATATCGGTCATCTGCTCAGGTTTTATCCAGCACTCCACCGAAAAAGCGTTCTGAAAGACCTCCTCAGCCGGGAACATTCCTCCCAGCATGTTGGTGCCGTGAAACAATAAACTTTGTGAATGCAGCTCTTCATCCGAGCTGACCACCATTTCCACGTCAGGAACTGCATTTCCGCCTTCGAAAGTAACCTTCCCGTTAATAATGCCCGTGGTTGTTCTGAATCCCGATGTGTAGGTGGTGTCTGAAATAAGTGTTTCGCTTGCACATTGGGCCGTTGCCCTTATAAAGTACTCGTAAAGGAGATTGGGCTCTGCATTCAGGTCTTCAAATTGCGAGCTCTGATTGTTGTTAAGAGTGTTAATTAATGAGTAGGATTCATTATTCTTTTTACGGTATATTTCGTAGGATTCAACACTTCCCCGGCGGTCGGGATTGGTATTCCATTCCAGTAATACTTTGTTGTTGTGATACCCTTTGGAAGCATCGAGGTGCTCAGTGTTTCCTTCATCGGATGTATAGTTGAAAACATCCGAAAATTCAGAAGGAATGATTATTGCGTTTGATTCGTTGGATGTTGAATTGAGGCTTCCACAGCTGTTGTAAGCTTCTACTTTGTACCTGTAGCTTTTGCACATGGCGGCATCGCGGTCGGTATATTCAGTAGTATCTGCCGCTATATCTTCTTTTAGAATATTGTAATTTCCCCCGTCCACGCTTCTGTAAACACGGAAATGGGACGCAGGTGGCCCGCTTTGTTCAAAATCCCAGGTAACAAGAATGCTCCCATTGGATTCTGTACCAGCCACGTTGGCGGGTGAGGTGGTACATTCTTCATTGGTTTTGCCGGTTATTTGGTTGCTGTGGCCATGACAGCCATCCCCGATTATCCCCACGCGGTATGTCAGGTTTTTACCGTAGTCTTCAATACCAATATTGTGCGAATAAGTGTTGGAAGTGGTATATTCAGTAAGCGTCGTCCAGTTGCCTTCCTCTTGTTTAAATTGTACGTAATAGGCCTCAAAATGGGGATAGAGTGATGAATTCACCTGGTCCCATTGCAATGTAAGTTCTCCATTACAATTGTTTGTTGAGCTGAGTCTTAGATTTTCAGGCCCGGGAATTTGTTTAAGTCTTGCAGTGTGCGTAACAAAATCTTCGGTGTTGGTGGAGTGGTAATAAGTGGTTCCCAGTTCCATGGGATCGTTGTCGTTTCGCCAGACGCTTTCAATTTTATAGATGTAATCGATGCCGGGCTCAAGCTCGGGATCGTCATCGGTATAAGATGTTTCGTTGGTACGGCAAAGAAGTTTCCAGCCGGACTGGTTTTCCGGTTTCCGGTAAATGTAAACGGATGTAGTAGTGGTACCCGGTTCCCAGGAAAGTTGAATTTTGTTGCAGGCCTCGTAATTCGTGGTTTGTAAATTGTAAGGACGTGGCGGACGGGGGGCATGGTAATCATCAGGGTGCCGGTGAATATGTTTCTCGTCCATCAAGGCATTGCCCATGCCAATAGAATAGACATTGGTTTCGGAAGTATACATGTTTAACTTCCCGTAATTGAAGAGATATTCATAATCCGGCGAGAACGACTGCCTTCCAATAAAAGTTTTGTCATATATGTAATTGATTTCATTCGCGTTAAGCGGCTCGTTGTTTTTCCATATTCTTAACCCCGAGACCGACCCATAAAAGTGATTAGATATCCAATCGTCATTACCGTCTTTCCTTGCATCCCCAACACGACATCCTCTACTTGTACTATGAACTGAAATTTCATCGGTAAAATTGGCCGTGCCAAACTGTTCGCCATCAATATAAACGGTGGCTTGCTTGTAGTTGCGGTTATAGCTTACGGCAAGATGCCTCCATTTTCCATGAAAATCATCATAATTTATGGTAAAAGATTTTGTTTGCTCATCATTATAATGGACATAGTTAGTTAGTTCCAACTTCCAGTCCGAACCATGTTTTTTGAATTTTATTGCAAATCCCTGGCTGAAATATGTATATAACGCGTAGCTCAAGCTTCTGGTTGCAGAAAAAAACACATATTCTTTATCGGAATTGTTATCCCAAAGAGGTTTTATCCAGCTGTCAATGGTAAATGATTCCGAGAACCAATCGCCGTAATCATCTGGTGTATCGGTTGATTCTTCGAGTAGCATACAGGCACGAGGGTCTTCAAAAACCGGCAGGTACCTCCAGGCTTTTTGTGTCTGACCTTCATAGAGACAATGGTTTGGCGGGTAGGCATCGTCCGGCTCTTCACGAGAGGTAATCCAGTTGGATTTATCCCCGAAAAGCGAGAAATTGTTTAAGGTTCCATGCAGTTCGTTGGCTGTTTTATCAAGAAGGGTAATTTCGTTGGGGTTGTTTTCGCCGGCCGTCCCCTGGTTGAAATTGTAATACGCCACAAGACCTGCCTCATTGCCGGCAAGTTCAACGTCTTTGTTGGCATTGATTTCGTTTTGGTCACGTGCAACATTCCAGATACGCACTTCATCCACGGCCCCCCGAAGGTAGTTTCCATAATTTTGAGAGCCTCCGATGTAAAGGTCTTTTTGATTGGTTTGAAGTCCTACTGATGAGGAACCCTTTAATTCACCATTAACATATAACCTTAACGTACCCGTTTGGTAAGTCATTGCCACATGATACCATTGATCCGGTGCAATGGGGTCTTTAATTACAGCCCATCCACCGGAGCCAATTATAGCTGTTATTTCATTCCCATCGTATTCCAGGGCATAACCACTTCTTGAATTTGTGGAGGAAATAGAATGTTTGGATATAATA
>JAWOCV010000120.1:0-53772 GCA_046483585.1 Marinilabilia sp. | reverse complement strand
CAATTTCTGATATGGTCAGAACCTTCTTCTCCTTTTACCATATCAGTCAGACTTATGTAGTCTTGCTCATCTTGTTTAACAATCGAAATGAGCTTGTTTTCAACTTCTATCTGGGATTTATTTGCCATATTATTATCAAATTGTATTTGCTCATTACAAATATACAATTCTTATTCATCTAACTTTTAATGACGGCACTGCAGCTTTTTTCCTTACAATGAACGGCAAACGTCCCGGCTATATGCGCCTGGGCGTGGTTTCAGACCAGCTGTGGATTTATCAGCTTGAACGCATGGTTTTGGGAAATACAAAACCCTCAATATGCTGTGGATGCCACGACTGGCGTATATAGCTTTGTTAGCTCCCTGTAGTTTCTTGTTAATCAGGGTTTTATTTTATTATTTAATCAATCCGTATTTACTGACCAGCTATGAATTTGTCAGAATGAACGAGACCCAAAGGGAAAAACAAATCTTTCAATTTATAAGTCAATCTGAATGTTTATTTTTCCACCAAGTCCTTTTTCTACAATATCATACAAGGTTTTCAATGTGATATTACTTGCGTCATTTTCAACCCGTGAAATATAACTTCGTTTTTTATTGATTATCTCTCCGAGTTGGTCTTGCGTTAAATGTCTTTTTTCTCTTGCTTCTCTAAGCGTTAAGCCGATTCGGAAAGATTTAAATTCACGGTCAAGTTTATCTCTCCGTTCTGTTCCTTTTTCTCCGTAAACTTGGTCTTTAATTTCGGCCCAAGTTTTTGTATTTTTCTCAGCCATAATCAATTGCTTTTTTCGTTAAAGTACTCTTTCATAAGCTTTGCAGCTTTCTCAATCTCCGATTTTGGCGTTTTTTGCGACTTTTTCTGAAAGCCATTCAATAAAATTACCAATCGTCCCTGGTCGAAAAAACAAAAGACTCTCCAGATATTTGATGCCAATGAAATTCTGGCTTCATACAATCCTTTCTGTCCTTTGATGTGTTTTAAATATTTTTCCGGAATTCGTTCTTGGTATTCAATTAATTCAATGATTTTAAAGATTTTGTCTTGTACTTTTTTCGGTTGTGCAAGAAGAAAATCCTTAAAATGGTTTTTGTAATCAATTACAGTTCGAATTCGTTCCATTCATATCATTTTACATCAAAGGTAACTTTTAAGTTACAAAAATACAATCGTTATTGAATTTTTCTGTATATATAGTTTTTCTGTTTCTATGGGCGCTAACATCTCAGGAAACGCCACAATTGCATTTATTTCTCATATCCCATTTCCCAAAACTGCACAATATATTCCACAGCAGCTAATATTGTGCACCTTTTTATGTTAACCTTGTTTCTCGTACACGATTTGGTTCTCAAAATTTTAACCGTCCAATTTATTAAAAATATATAAATTTCAAAATGATAGTCATTGGAAACCAGCAACTTTTTGACAGCATAAGATAAAAGTAACCTAGCCGCGGGGAAGCTGGAAGCTGTTAGCTGTTAGCTGTTAGCTCTTAGCTCTTAGCTCAGGCGCAGAGTCAGTAGTAGCTGAAAATTGAAAGCTCAAAGCTCAAAGCTCAAAGCTCAAAGCTCGAAGCTCGAAGCTCGAAGCTGAAGAGAAAGGTTGCTCTCTTTTGCGACATAACCAATGGACCAACAAAAATGTATATGATTGAATTTCGGTTGTTTACATATTTAGTTAGATAAAAGGTGATAATGGAGCGTAGTGAAGAAATATCCGGAAGTGCCATTTTATCCCGTCCCGGGATGTTTTTTGTTGCCCCCGGAAAGATTTGCAATCTCCCGGAAAATTTAAACGTTTCCCTGAAAATTTTATCCTGACCCCGGCGCCCGGGACGGGTCAAAACTTCCCGGGAAATCGAGATTTTTTTCCGGGAACAAAAAATTTTAATTAAAAAGTCTGAGATTTTTCCCGGGAACGAAATTTTTAATCCCGGGATCCGGAAATTTTAATTAAAATCCGCTTAAAATTTTCCGGGGAACTAAAATTTTAACCCAACTCGCAGATATTTTAATTAAAAAGGGGTAAAATAGTCCCGGAATGTGCATATTACTTCCCGGGAACCGGTAATAATGCCCCGGGACGGGTGATCTTTCCCGCGGGACTGTCAAACAATCACCCCAACTCCCCCGCCACAAAGCCGGTGCTCCAGGCAGCCTGAAAGTTGAAACCGCCGGTAATGGCATCAATGTCGAGCACTTCACCGGCAAAGTACAGGTTTGGGCAAACTTTGCTCTGCATGGTTTTCAGGTCAACACTTTTGAGGCTCACGCCGCCGCAGGTGACGAACTCATCTTTGTGGGTGGCTTTGCCACTGACGGTATATTCGTCATTGATCAGATGGTTGGCCAGTTTGTTCAGCCCTTTCCGCCCGGTTTCTCCCCATTTTTTGTCGGGGGGCAGTCCGCACTTGTCAAGCAGGTAGAGCCACAACCGCTCGGGGAGGTTAAAGGGGCGGATGTTGGCCAGCATCTTGCGGGGATGGGTTTGGGCCAGTTCCGCTAGGGTAGCGGCGACTTGTTCCCGGCCGGTTTCCCCGGTCCAGTTTACCTGAAGGGTGAAGTGGTAGCCCACTTCGCTCAGATGACGGGCAGCATATGAAGAAAGCTTCAGAATGGCGGGGCCGCTCATGCCCCAATGGGTGATCAGCAGAGGACCGCCGGACCGGAATTTGGTGCCCTGAATGCCCGCGCGGGCATGGTCCGCCACAATCCCGGCCAACCGGGTGACGGGTTCTTTGGGCATATGAAAGGTGAAAAGCGAGGGGACGGGCGGTTCAATTTTGTGCCCCTGGGTTTCCAGCCATTCCAATCCGGCTTTGCGGGGGGAGCCGCCGGTGGTGACGATCACTTTATCGAAAAGGGCGGGGTGATCCTGGTCTTGTGCCACAACCACCTGCCACTGAGAGCCTGCTGGTTTCAGGGCGGTGACAGGGGTGTTCTTCCGGATCTCAACCTGATGTTTCCGGGCTTCGTTCAGCAGCACATCCACAATGCTTTGGGCATCCTGCGAGCGGGGAAAGACGCAATCATCATCCTGAACCACCAGGGGCACACCACGCTCCCGGAACCACTCCATGGCATCGTGGTTGCTGAAACGGTGGAACAATTTTTTCAGACTCCGCCCGCCGCGGGGGTAGGCATCACACAACGCATCAATGGTGGGGCAGGCATTGGTGACATTGCACCTTCCGCCACCGGATATTTGGACCTTCGACAGCAGGCGGTTCTTTTTTTCAAAGATCACCACGTGACTTTGGGGATGGGTCTCTTTGGCTCTTATGGCTGAAAAAAATCCGGCGGCGCCGCCGCCTATGATGGCAATGTGCATGAGTTTAGTATATTGGCGCTGCTAAAAAATCAGCAGCCTCTTATTAATTTCTTTATTATTGTACTTTTTGGCATTCCGCGTGTCGCCGAAGCTTTAGCGTTTCACCTTCGGTGCTTCGTCGCTGAAGCTTTGAAGCATAAGCGACAAGCCTTCGGCGACCGATGGGAGGCACTGCCCCAAAAAGAAACAAAGCCCGATTATGCTTAGCTTTCTAATACATTCGTTTTAAAGCGAAATATGATATGAATAGAACGCAAATCACAAGACGGCATAGCCGTTTCTCAAACTTTCTGTTTTCGGAAATGCATTTTTTTCAACAAACACCCTGAGGTTCAATAGATCGTTATGAGAAATTACTTTTTAACAGGTACGCATATTGGTGATGAGTCCAAATAAAAATCTCACGATCCCCAAAACAATGCATCAAAATTGATCATTTTCTTTCAGACGGAGGCCACAATTTCCCTGTTTTTCCCTGCAAGCCGTGCAGGATGCCAAGCCACCAGGCATAAAACATCCGGAGGCCGCCTTTCTGCAGGCACCAGAAAAAGCTGACAGGCAGCTGCACCACTTCCCGGAGCAGGAACAAGACCAATCCTTTTTTGAAACGATATTTTCGGAAATACAGCACCCGGTTGCGCCTGAGGTAGTAATATTCCATCTGCCAGGCTTTGGCACCAGCCTTGCGGGTGTTGTTAAAATGCCGGCAGATGGCACGGCGGGTCACCATGGCCAAATGCCCGTCACGGCCAAAGCGGTAAAAAAAGTCGCGCTCTTCGCCGTAGAGAAAAAGCCGTTCGTCCCACAAACCGGTTTTACGCAAAACAGGTGTTCGGAACATCAGGGCCACGCCTGAAAAGTAATCCACATCGGCCGAAACGGGCAGTTCTTTGACCGATGTCAGTACTTTGCCGGCATCAGGGCTCCATTTCCGGGCCCCCGGAAAATCCATAAAGAGGCGATAGTTCTGTACCTTCTCCCCCGCCTGATGTTTGTTCCCTTCCAGTACCAGCGGTCCGCAGGCATCCACATCGGGACAGTGCATCATGTGCTCGTACAAACCTTTCAGAAAGTCTCTGTCCAGTTCAATGTCGGTATTCATCATCACCACAAAAGGGGGAGATATTTTCAGTGTACGGCTGAGAAGGAAATTATGCCCGCCGGCATAGCCAAGGTTTTCGTGCGATTTCAGCAATTCCCCTTCCGGGAAGAGTTCCAAAAACCGCTCACCGGTCCCGTCGCCCCCACCATTGTCGAGGGCCAGGATTTTGAAATCCGGAAAACTCTGGGCCCGCAGCGATCGCACAAGACCGGGCAGGAAATCCGCATCCCGGTAAAGCACCAGTTGTATGACGATCTCAGGTATCATTTGTCTCTCTGTTTTGTGTGTGTCGGTAAAGAACGGCCAGCAGCAGTCCGGCATACAGATTGATCAAAAGGGTTCCGGTGGTGAGTTCGTTGAACAGGTAATTGGGCCTGAACAGAAAAGTCTTCACCATCCAGGCAAACACCATAAAAAAGACCGCGATGTCCAGCTCGTTGAAATGGTTTAAACGCTTTTTTATCAGACGATATCCCTTCAGAACATATCGCCAGAACTGAATGTAAAACAGACTGTAAACAGCGAGGCCCACAACCCCGTACATGGCCAGATGGCCGGTGATGGGCAGGTCGGTCACTTCATAATCGGACGGATGGAACCGCATGGAGAAAAACCGTGAGAAATCCGCCCCGGTCCCAAAGAGGGGTCTTTCACTGATGAGCGACAGGTGAGCGGGCCATTGGTTCTGAAGCCGCCCTTCCACCATTCCGCTGGTATAGGCATCACCGGTGAGAAAAAGCCAGAGGTCCTGAACCTGCCGCCAGACGAGTAACGGATATTCGGGGAATACAAACATCATCAGCAAAAGAATTCCGATGACACCGCCCGTCAGCATTTTCAGGAGCCCCGGCAGTGAGGCCCTATAGAAACGGGCATACAGAAAGAGGGAGGCCGCAACGAGTCCGGCGAGGCCCACATAGCTGCTCTTGGTCAGGGATATCAGAACAGCAGCCACCACCATGACCAGGCCGCCCAGCAACAAATGCCGGTAGCGATAAGGAACTTTCCGGGCAAACACGAAAAAGGCAAGCGGAATCAGCATCTCGCTTAATCCGGAACTGTACATGGCGTAACGCAATATCCCCGATCCCCGGTATCTCTCGGCCTGCCAGACCGGCACCAGGTCAATGCCGGTAAGGAGGGTCATAAAATAAACGGCATAAACCACCACCGTAGACCACACCAGTAAGTCGATGAAAAACGAGAGATTCCGGCGGGCCATTACAAATACCGGAATGATCAGAAGAAACCCGAAAACGCTCATCCGCTCGCGCACCATCACGTATCTCAGCAGGTAATCCCACCCTTCGCCGGTTTGCCAGTAACCATATACAAAAAGGTGATAGAGCAGGAATATCAGTTGCACCCCTATCAATACCTGAAAAGGTCTGAAGCCAAAAGCCTGTTGAAACGGCACCCGGGGCGACAACAACGGAACAAAGGCCAGGGGAAAAAGAAAATCGCGGTAATAAAAGCCACCCAGGCTGTCCTTCCCCAGGTATACCGAAAAATGACCGGTGGGATCGAACAGCAGTAAAACAACGATCCAGAAAGCCACATCGGGCCACCTCCGGATGATCAGAAATCCAATGATGGCGAGGGTGATCAGCAACAATGTCAGCAACAGTAGGTTCATACCATTCAGGTCTTGGTCGTGGGCTGAAGAACATTCGACCCCTTCAGCCATTAAACAGAAAAACCCCAGCAGTCATCGGCAATAAGGCAGCAGGAACAGTCCGTTAAGTTTCTTCAGCCTTGTGCCAGAACCCTAACCAACCATATCTTTAATGAAGACCTTTCATACTCCCATGCCATAGAATTACCTGCTGCGGGCACCCCGGAAAAAAATATTCCACATCGCTCTGAAAAGATAAAGGAAATCGGTCCGCAAAGGGGCTTTCTCCCATCGTTCAAGATATCTCATTTCCGAGGCTTGTATCTCATCCAGGGTTGAAGGCAAATCTGCATAATAAGGGGGGATCAGTCCGGGCAACACCGCCGTGCGCCGGTGGATGACATCAATATCGTAAAGTCCCAGGTATTGCGAGCTGAGGGGACGAACGCCGACCAGCTTAACCTCCCCTTTGAACCAGTTGATCACCATGGGAATTTCATCGATCCAAAGCTTACGAAGATAACGTCCCTCCCTTGTGATACGCTTGTCGTTCATAAATTTTCCGCCACTCTGCAACCGGTTCTGCCGGTAAATATAGTCCTGAACGTATTCGCTGAAAGGCACCATGGTGCGAAACTTGTAGACTTTTATGGTTTTGCCCCCCTTCCCTATACGGTTTAGTCCCACGATCATGCCATAATTTTCCACAGGATGTTGTGGCGATGATGACACTTTTCTGGCTACCACATAATGCCGACCGTCAACCTCTTCATCATGCTCTGTCTCAAAGCCGCAATAGTTGAGGCGCCCCAGCATTTCATAATACGAGATGACATGATGAAATCTGGCGGTCAGCAAACGGTTGATCCAACGGGTCCATTTCATGGCGGGCATGACCCGGAAAAGCAAATAATCAAAAAGGTGATACAATTTCCCCGTCAGGCCGGGATAGGTCTGATAAATCCGCCTTTTTCGTAAAGAGCTGGTCTCCAGACAACATACCAGCCGCCCGTTAAGGGGCAACTGCCGGTTCACTTCGGCCAGAAAGTGGCTAAGCCCCCGGATGCTGTTCACCTGCTCCAGGTTAACAATCAAACGGTACGACAGGGAAGGCCGGGCCACCACATTAAACAAACGGTTGGTGGAAACGACCAGAGACCGGGAAGCATCCGGGTCTCCAAATTTTTTCACAAGACCCAAAACCGGCTCACCGCGCATCTCAGCGATCAGTCGGGCGACTTTGCCTCTTGTTCCGGTCTTTACCCCGGGGCTTTCCGATAGGGTTATAGATGAATGCCGGTAGATATGAAACATATTTGTCCCTCCAGTTATGATTTGTCAATCCCTTCTTCCAATCGCCAGCCAACAAGCTCTTCCAGTCCGTCTTCAAGCGTGTATTCGGCCATGAATCCCAATAATTCGGAAGCTTTCCTTGTGTCTCCAATCCGGTTTTTTACAAACCGGCGATCATCATCCCCTGAATAAGGACGAAAAGACACCTCCAGACCGGATCCTTTCAGTCTCAGAATGGTTTCGCAAAGCTCGCGGACCGTTGTCTGAACACCGGTGCCAACATTGAAAAACTCATCCGATGCTTCCGCCGCCAGGGCCAATACATTGGCGCGGGCCACATCTCGCACGTAAACGAAATCATAAGCCTGAGAACCGTCTCCGTTGACCACAGGCGCTTCGCCGGCCGAAATTTTGTTGAGCATCAGTGGTATGACACCTGAATAAACGGCATGCTGATCCTGCCGGGGGCCGTAAACATTCATATAGCGAAGGCCTGTGTAAGACAGCCCATAGCGATCATAAAATGCCCGGCACATGGCCTCTCCTGATATTTTGGTAGCCCCGTAAAAGTTCCGGTTATTAAAGGGGTGGTCTTCTCCCATGGGAACCTCCACCGCATCGCCATAAACCGAGGCCGAAGACGACCATACCAGATGCCGGATGTCATGACGGGCACAAGCCTCCAGAACGTTGAACGTACCCGCAATATTCACATCAAAAGCGGTGCGGGGAAAGTCTTTGCAATGCAACAACCACATGGCCGCCAGATGGATCACATTATCAGAGGCAGCCACAGCCCGGTCCAGTACATCCACCTCGCGAATGTCACCTCCATATTCGAAAATCCGGCAACGGGGATCTTTCAGACTCAGTTCAATATTTTCACGGTTGCCCCGCACAAAGTTGTCGTAGATGATTACCTCATCCACGGGATATTTTAACAGTTCTTCGACCACAAAGCTCCCGATAAAGCCGGCCCCTCCGATAACGAGCACCTTACGTCCCGATAATTTCCGGTTCAGTTGTATCATTTCCTAAAATTTTCCTCTGAACAAATTCACAAATCCCGGCAACGGATCATCCAGCTCATCAATACCGTTGACAAAATCAAAAGAGAGCGGAGCGACCCATTCACGGAAACTCTGTTCACCCCGGCTGATTTTCCGGATGCCCATAGCAATATCACTCCAGGGCAGCCACCACTTTGGTCCGTACATTTGTTGCGGTGGCTTGGGAGTAGACTTCTCCATGGCATCCAGCAAAGCCAGATGATTAAAATTGATGCCGCAGTGGGTGGCCAGTGACTGTATCTTGTACATCCGGTTGTTGAGCTCCAGAAACAACAGTTGCCCGCGGCGGCTGTCGTAAATGAATTCCATTTCACAGCTTCCGTAATATCCGGCCTTTTTGAGAAATTGTGACATCATTTCAACACCATCGGGGCAGGGACTGCTTTCCGACAAAACTGAACTTCCGAATTGACGGGTGGGCCGCAGGCGAAGGGCAGAAAAAAATGCCACCGGCCGGCGCTTCCTGCTGCAATAGGCGCCGATGCTGTACATGTTTTCGTTTCCGCCATCGGTGATCTTCTCCTGGACCAGTAATTCCCCGGGCTGTCCGGATGCTTTCAGGATCTCTTCCAAAGCCTTCCATGAACCTGCTTCAAAAGCCTGCTTCCCGGTTTGGCGGAACAACTTCCGTCCCCTGCGTTCCTTCACCAGCACAGGGAAGTCCAGATCCGGTTTCTCCTGTAAAAAAGCCTCATCAGCCAGCCAGGTGGAGGGAACGGGCAACCCGGATTCCATAGCCATCCGGTATTGCAGATATTTATCCATAAGCCGCTGCTGAAGACGGTAATCCTGATTTATGGCAAAAACACCGGCCAGGCGATCGGGACCAAAATCCATCATCGAGTCGAGCAGGTAGTCGGCATCTCCCACCGTGAGCACAGGTGTTTTCCCGGCATCCCGGATGCTTTCCCCGATCTGGAGAACAAAGGACCAGTAATCGTCCGGTGTGCTCATATAATCCGGCGACTGCACAGGCATGGCAAACCGCGAATAAAAGGCCAGCGCAGAAGGATCGGGATCGAGAACAACGGTCATAAATCCTTCCTTGCCGTGTCCACGGACAATGGCCAGTTGATTGGCAAAAGCCCCGTCGGTCAGCACGGGCACATAACTCTGTCGCAGCCCGTGAACAGCGGCTTTCAGCCCATCAGGATCCAGTGGGGTCATGCGCCGGTAATCGGCCTGCATTTGCGTGATCTCCCGTGACAAAGACTGGAAAAACGGATATGGTGAAGAGATCATGAACGGTCTTTTAAATGGTTCAGCAACCGACAAAATACCAACTCCATCCGGTTATTCCAATAACAATTTGGCTAACAACGCCTGCCAGTGTATAAAGAGTGGGATTTCGGCGACGAAATAACCACTGCCCGGCAGCGGATTTTTACGCCACTTTTTTTGAATTTTTTAATTAGGGAATTTGCAAGATGCATTTTTTGATCTATCTTTGCATCCGCATTTGGAAAAGATGTGTATATCACATTCATCACCAAAATGGTCCCTTCGTCTAGTGGTTAGGACGCAAGATTTTCATTCTTGAAACAGGGGTTCGATTCCCCTAGGGACTGCCAGGAAGAAAAATAGTAACAAGCAAAGGACAAAAAGATGGCAAATCATCAATCGGCAAAAAAAAGAGCTCGTCAGATAGAAAAGCGCAAGGTGCATAATAAGTATTATGCCAAAACCATGCGCAACGCTGTGAAAAAACTCCGGAATACAACCGAAAAGTCGGAAGCACAGGCGATGTATCCGCAGGTAACATCCATGATTGACAAGCTTGCCAAGAAAAACATCATTCACAAGAACAACGCGGCAAACCTGAAATCAAGTCTGGCCAATCACATCAACAAAATAGACTAATACACATTCGTCGTTTCAAGGTCCCTTCGTCTAGTGGTTAGGACGCAAGATTTTCATTCTTGAAACAGGGGTTCGATTCCCCTAGGGACTGCCAGGGTCTTTCTGCATATGCGGAAAGGCCTTTTTTTGTGATTTTTTTCAATAACATCTTCCTCATCCTGAAGATGGAACGAAGGATTATTGTATATTTGGTTCTCCAAAAAGGAAAGGATGGAAACTTATCAGAAACTGAAACTGGGGATCCGTCAATTGGCGGCCGAAGATCGTCCCCGTGAAAAGCTCCTGAAAAAAGGCATCTCATCCCTGTCAAATGCCGAATTGCTGGCCATTCTCATCGGTACGGGCAGTCAGAAAGAATCGGCCCTGGACCTGGCCCGTAAAATATTGATGGATGCCCACAACAATCTCAACGAATTGGGCAAGGCCACCACCGAATCCCTGCAAAAACGCTATCACGGTGTGGGAGAGGCCAAAGCCATCACCATCGTGGCCGCGCTGGAACTGGGCCGGCGCCGGCAGGACAGTGCCCCGCTCGAGCGGCCTCAAATAAAAAGGAGCCAGGATGTTTTTACTCTCATGCAACCGGCTCTGGCCGATTTACACCATGAGGAATTCTGGGTGCTCGTTCTCAACCAGGCCAACAAAGTGGTCAACCGCTTCAACATTAGCAAGGGTGGCATCTCCGGAACGGTTATCGATGTTCGCCTTATCATGGAGAAAGCCCTTTATCAGCATGCTTCATCGCTGATCCTTTGCCACAACCACCCGTCAGGCAACCAGCAACCCAGCAGGGCCGACAGCGACATCACGCGAAAACTTGCCGAGGCGGGAAAAATTCTCGATATTCAGGTGCTCGACCATGTGATTGTAGCCGAAAACCGTTACTTTAGCTTTGCCGATGAGGGACTCATTTAATGATGACCTGATCATATAAGAACTTGCGTCCGGATGGCACAAGATTACCGGCAACCTGCAGGCCGGGTGAAACAATAATACAACCACGGTGTTTTATGGAATTGGAACTGACCTACATCAAAAATGAAAACATCAATCGCATTCGTTACGACAATGCCCTCAAGCGATCGTTCAATGCCAACGTTTTTGCTTATTCATGGTATCTCGACCTGGTTTGCGACGACTGGGATCTCCTGATCGAAGGTGATTATGAAACGGTATGTCCGTTGCCGCTGTTCAAAAAAGCCGGTATAATAACCGTCCGGCAACCGAAATATGCCCCTTTTCTGGGCGTTTTTTCTTCACAACACCTGCCCGCTGAAAAAGTGGAAAAATTCCTGAGTGCCATCCCTCACCGGCATGTGAATCTAACACTCAACTATCACAATCATCTCCTGCAAAAACCGCGAAAAAAAGAGTACCGCATACCGGTCATTGACCTGATCCCCCCTTACCAAAAAACCACCGACAGGTACAATAAAAAAGGCAAAGATCTTTTGCGAAGCAACGACGGCACCTTTGTGATGCGCTCCATCCGTACCGATGAATACATGGCCTTCCGGCGCAGACAGAAAAAAGGCCCCATCATTCAGAATATGCGACTGACCCGGATCATCAACTATGCCATCCGTTACAAAAGCGCAGGCATATACAGCGTCTACTCACCCAGAAATGAACTGACAGGGGCGGCCTTTCTGATGAAGGCCAACAACCGGGTATTCCTGGCAGACTGGGTACAGAACGCTGAAGGACGCGAAAACCACGCTGTTTTCCGGGCCGCTGATCATATCATCCAAAACAACAGCGAAATCAACCTCACACTGGAACTGCCCTTCGGATGCAAGCCGCTCGAATCGATGATACACTTCGATCATCATCACTGCCTGAAATACCGTAAAGGTTTTCTTTAATTTGCCAGCAATGGATTCAGCAGCCGCCCGTCCCAATAAGGTGCTTCCGTCGCTCTCAGTGAAGAGGATCAAACGCAGTGCCGTCGACACATCCCGATGGGATGCCCGGGTCAGGAATGCTTTCAACGAAACGCCGCTGGCCTGCAGCTGGGTGCTCGATTGCCTCTCCCCCGGCTGGGAAGGACTCATCATAGGCGATTACGAAGGGGTAATGCCCTTGCCCGTATCACACCGGCTGGGAATGAAAATGATTCAAATGCCGCCGGAAGTTCTCACACTGGGGATATTCTCAGATAACCCGGAGATTGCCAGCCTGTTTCCGCAAATACTGACCCATCCTGTTTTTGATCCGTTCCGCTTCATTGGCTACAGCGGCAGTCCCGGCCTTCCCGTTGCACAAATGATTCAGGGAACCACCATAAAACAGACTTACGAGCTTGAGCTCAACAAGCCATATGGACAATTGTACCAAAACTATTCCAGGAATCACCGACGGAACATCAGGTCATTTTTTCAGCAAAACATGACCATACAGCCCGATGAAGATCACGGGACCTTCATCCAATTGATCACAGAGATCGGTAAGAAACGGCCGGAACTCTATATGCCACCGGGTTATCGAAAAAAGTTTGAAAGCATGATGTCTGGGGCACTAACCCGCCAGAGCAAGTCTTATTCGGTCTGGCAGGAGGGGCACCTCGTCGGTACAGCATTTTTTCTTGCCGGAGACCGGCGGGTCATTCCCTTTCACGCGGTGAATGAAAAAGGGCACCATTACAGATGCTCTTTTGCACTCATCGATCATTTCATTAAACAACATGCCGGACAGGAACTGGTCATGGATTTCGCCGGTTCAGTTATGCCCCATATTGCTGAATTCAACCGCCGGTTCGGCGCTGTACCGGTACCCTACCCATCGGTCACCATCAACCGGCTACCATCCCTGGCAAAAGAAGTGAAAGACAAAAAGTTGTTGTTCCGGCTCAAACATTTTATCCTGAAATAGACGGATTGCCTGTCAACAATCCCCGCACCCGAACCGGAATGGGTCACTTTTCCGGTCAGAGGATAAAAATTTATATTCTGAAACATTATTTTTGTAACAAAAACCGGTCTATGGAAATCAAACAAATCAATTCACCCGCCAGCATTCTCAACACGTTTGTCACGGAGATGCGCGACGTCACAATCCAGAACGATCCGCTTCGGTTTCGGCACAATCTGGAACGCGTCGGAAATATTTTTGCTTACGAGATCAGCAAAACGCTGACTTACGAACCCAAAAGGGTCAGCACACCCCTTGGCACCGCCACCGAATGGCTGCCGCAGGAGCAACTGGTGATCACCTCTATACTGAGGGCCGGCGTTCCCCTGCACAATGGTATTCTCAGCTTTTTCGACCGGGCCGAAAACGGTTTTGTATCGGCTTTCAGAAAATATACCGACGACGGGGCATTCGACATTCACATCGAATACATTTCAGCTCCCGACCTCAACGGGAAAACCGTCATCATGGCCGACCCCATGCTGGCCACAGGGTCGTCCCTTGAGCTGGCATACAAGGCCATTAAGGCCCATGGCACACCGGAGCATGTTCATATGGTAAGCATTGTGGCCAGCCAGGCAGGCGTGGAATACATCAAAAACATGCTTGATGACGAGCCCGTAACGCTCTGGCTGGCAGCGGTAGACGACGAACTTAATGCCAAGTCGTACATCGTTCCCGGCATCGGCGATGCAGGCGACCTCGCCTACGGTTCAAAACTTTGATCCACTTTTCTCACTTCGCTCCGGTCCGGACATACTCTGAGCAATTCCTCTACGGTTTTGTTTAGTTGAGGATGAACCAGCCCCGGTGAAAGTTCGTTAAGGGGCAAAAGCGTAAACCGGCGAAGATGGAGGCGGGGGTGAGGCACCGTTAGTTCAGAAAAGTTGATAATCCGGCCATCCACAAAAAGAATATCAATATCAATGAGCCGGCCTTCATAATGATCCATGGTTTTGGATGCCCGGCCCAGCTGTTTTTCAATGGCCTGTGTGGTTAACAACAACTCGCGGGGCGATAATTTGGTTTGCATACGAACCACCTGATTCAGAAACCAGTGAGGGTGTTCGAAGCCCCACGGAGGACTGGTATATCTCGACGAGAGCGATACCACCACCCCAACGGTAGCTGATAACATACCGGTGGCCTTATCGAAGGCCCTTCCCGTACCCTCTTCATTGCCACCTAATAATAAAAATATATCTGACATTTTTTTGTACTTTTAAACCGGAACAAAAATCATATTCATTGCATACCCCGGCACAAAGATATTTTTCGCAAATTTGTAAAGGTTTTGGCAAATATGTTCATGTTAACCAAAATTTTTTAGCGGGGATAGCCGGACAAATTTAAAAACCACGCAACCAACAATAGATCGTTAGATTATTAGATGTAAGACGTAAGAAAATTCTCATAACACTGATATACTGCGTTTTAAACTGTGAAATGCCGGGATTTTAACAATTGAATTACAAGCATTACAAAAGTTTAACGGACGATTGAACCAAACAATTGATTAGAAAATTCAATAACCCTAAAAACAGATAACAAATGAAGAAGTTTTTAAAGTACACCCTGGCCGTCATCGTTGGTTCGGTGGTTTCGGTTTTCATCCTTATGCTGGGATTCATTCTTATGGTAGGCATTTTCGCCGCCACCAGTAAACAGGAAGTTTCTGTAGAAGACAACTCCGTGCTTGTGCTGAAATTTGACGGTCCCGTGGTTGAACGGGCCACCGAAGATCCGTTTGCTGATTTGATGTCCGAAATAATGGGCCAAAAAGCCCCATTAGGCCTTAACCAGATCCGCGAAAGCATTGAAAAAGCCGCCCGCGATGAGCGTATTAAAGGCATTTACCTGGAACCATCGTTGATGATGGCGGGGCATGCCACCATAGAAGAGATCCGCAATACCCTGAAAGAATTCAAAGAGAGCGGCAAATTTGTGGTCAGTTTTGCACCTGTTTATACTCAAAAAGCGTATCACCTGGCATCGGTCGCCGACAGGATATATCTCAATCCCCAGGGAATGCTTGAATTTCAGGGCCTCACCGCCAATCGCACATTTTTCAAAAACACCCTTGAAAAACTGGGGGTGGATATGCAGGTCGTCCGTCACGGGGAATTTAAATCGGCCGTGGAGCCTTTTACACGGAGCGATATGAGTGACGCCGCCCGTGAGCAAACCGAAGTTTATCTCCATTCGATATGGGACAACCTCACAGCCAATGTCGCTGAAGCCAGGGGTCTTACTGTTGAAGGGATTAATGAAACGGCCGATGAGATGCCCATGTTCAAAACCGGTGATTTTCTTATGCAGGCCGGACTGATTGACGGCCTCAAATACAAAGACGAAGTCATCAATGAGCTGAAAGATTCCACAGAAACCGATTACGAAAAGGACATCAACAGCATCGCACTGAAAAAGTACAACAAAGCCTATGTCCCCGATGAAAAGAAAGGTGTCTCCAAAAACAAGATAGCCATCATATATGGAGATGGAAGCATCGATGGTTCGGAAACCGACGGGATCATATCGGAGGATCTTTCGAGGACCATTCGTGAAGCCCGCAGGGATTCTTCAATCAAAGCAGTGGTTTTTCGCATCAATTCTCCGGGAGGATCGGCCCTTGGATCCGAGATCATCTGGCGGGAAGTTCAGCTTACCTCCGAAAGTAAGCCACTTGTAGTCTCCATGGGGGATCTTGCTGCCTCGGGCGGCTATTACATTGCCTCTGCGGCCGACAGCATCGTGGCCCAGCCCAACACACTGACCGGGTCCATTGGTGTGTTCGGCCTTATTCCAAATGTGGACGGCCTTATGGAAAAGATTGGGATTTCCACCGACCAGGTGAAAACCAACAAATTTGCAGACATGCCTGCTCTGGACCGGCCCCTCAAACCGGAAGAAAAAGATCTGATGCAAGCTTATGTTGAAAACACTTATGATGTCTTTCTTCAGCGATGTGCCGATGGACGAAACACCACCAAAGCCGCCATCGACTCCATTGGTGAGGGCCGTGTATGGAGCGGAGAAAACGCCCTGGAACGGGGACTGGTTGATGAGCTGGGCGGAACCGGCCGGGCCATTGAAATGGCGGCCGGAATGGCGGAGCTGGATGACTACCGAACGGTTGCCTTGCCTGAGATACTGCCCCCCTTCGAGCAACTGATGAAAGATCTCACAGGTGACGCATCGGCCTATGTCAGAAACCTCTTCCTGAACAATTCCGAAGAGATGAAATGGCTGAAAACCATAGAAACGCTGAAAAGATCTTATCCCATTCAGGCACGCATGCCCTATGATTTAAATATAAACTAACAAATACAAACCAGAGCAAAAGGTGTGAAAGGCTGTTGCTGCTTTTCGCGCCTTTTGTTTTTTTTTTGATCAAACACTTATGCAATTGTCTCCCCGGTTGTTGCTTCTCCCCTTCTCGTGGTTATTCTGCCTCATCGCACGAATACGCAACCTGCTGTTCGATGCCGGAATATTGCCTTCAACCTCCGGTACCGTTCCCCTCATCTCCGTAGGGAACCTCACAGTAGGGGGAACAGGCAAAACCCCCCTGACCGAATATCTGATCAGGTTGCTGTCACCCGGCCGGAAGAGATGTGCTTTGCTGAGTCGTGGTTACGGGAGACAAACCAGAGGCCCCGTTATGGCCGGAGAAAATGCCACCCCCGCCTCCATCGGCGACGAGCCCATGCAGATGAAACAAAAGTTCCCCGACCTGTTGGTTACGGTAGCCGAAAAACGCCGGGCTGGGCTGGAAAAACTCATGAACCTCCCCGCCCCACCGCACCTGGTCCTCCTCGACGATGCCTTTCAGCACAGGGCTGTAAAACCGGATCTCTCCATTCTGGTCACCGATTATTACCGTCCGGTATACAATGATCTTTGCCTGCCCGTCGGGAATCTCCGGGAGCCATTTTCGGGCAGGAAACGGGCCGATGTCATCGTGGTCAACAAATGCCCGGAAAATATGTCTGAAAGCGAAAGTGAACAAATCAAAAAAAAACTGGCGCTTTTCCCTCATCAAAAGGTTTTCTTCAGTACCATCAATTATGATAGCCCCGAAAAGCTGACAGAGAATGATCATGAGACTTTGTCTTTCAGGGATGTGATCAGTCATGAAGCGGCCCGGATCATAGCCATCGCCGCCATAGGCAATCCATCACCCTTTTTCGAAAAAGTGCATGATTATAAACGCCCTGTGAAGACCCTCTCCTTCCCCGACCATTATGAATTTACAAAAAAAGGCATTAACAAAATCGCAGCCGCACTGGAAAAAAGCGGTCCTCAAACCATTATCCTGACGACCGAAAAAGACGCTGTAAAGCTCAGAAACATCAATCTGCCACCTGATTTGGCCTCAAAAATATGGTTTATCCCCATTCAACTAAAAATATTGTTTCACCAACAAGAGACTTTTAACAAAACAATAGAAGCATATGTTAACACAAATCAAAGAAACCGTTGAATATTTGAAGGAGAAGCACCCGCCAAAGGCCCGTGTGGGCATTATTCTGGGAACAGGACTGGGCGGACTGGTCAATGAGATCGACATCAGGGAAACGGTCTATTACCACGACATCCCCAATTTCCCGGTTTCCACCGTCGACGGGCATGAAGGACGCCTCATCTTCGGCAATATCCGTGGCACGGAGATCATAGCCATGCAGGGCCGTTTTCATTACTACGAAGGGTACTCCATGAAAGATGTGACTTTTCCGGTAAGAGTGATGGAAGCCCTGGGCATTGACCATCTTTTTGTATCAAATGCAAGTGGCGGTTTGAATCCTGATTTCCAGGTGGGGGACATCATGGTGATCACCGACCATATCAACATGTTCGGGGACAATCCTCTCATCGGGAAGAACATCGACGAACTGGGCCCCCGTTTTCCGGATATGAGTGAACCCTATTGCAAAAAATTATCGCAAAAAGCATTTGATATTGCAGCCAAACATGGCATCAGTCTACAAAAGGGTGTTTACATCGGAACAGCAGGGCCAACATTCGAAACACCAGCCGAATACAAGTATTTCCGTATCATCGGAGGCGACACCGTCGGGATGTCCACGGTTCCAGAAGTGATTGTGGCCCGGCATGCAGGCATGAAATGTTTCGGCATCAGCATCATAACCGACTCGGGCGTTCCGGGGCAAATCGTGGAGATATCGCATGAAGAAGTTCAAAAAGTAGCGGCTGCTGCTGAGCCCAAAATGACCAGAGTCATTGCCGATCTGATCGCTACAGTGTAACGGCATTAAAGCCGGATCGGCTACCCGGCATATGACTGCAATTGGTCACCGCAACAGGTCCCCATTACCGCCTTCAGCGGAGTGGGGATTTTTTGTCCGAACAAAAAAATCCTTCGTTCACAGATACAGCACTCCCTTCCGGAGGCAGGCCCTCCTTCTTTCTATTCTTCCGGGTCGGTGTCGGGATACAAAAAATCATTGAAAGGAAAGCGGGTGACATGGATCTTCACCACTTCCCGGTAAAGGAGTTCACGGAATTCTTCAAAATTGCTTTTATTTTTGGCAGAAATAAAGATGCTTTTGCTCTCTCTGGCCATCCAGCTCTTTTTGAGGTCATCAAGAGAATAGTTTTCACGCGTAACGGGCGAGAGATCGTCATCTTCCTTTTTGGTATAAGAAAATGCATCCACTTTATTGAAGACCATGATCATAGGTTTTTCCCGATGATCTATCTCATGCAGGGTTTCGTTAACCACTTTGATCTGCTGTTCGAAGCCGGGATGAGAAATATCAACCACATGAAGCAGAATATCAGCTTCTCTAACCTCATCCAGGGTAGATTTGAACGATTCGACCAGGTGGTGTGGCAATTTGCGTATGAAGCCCACAGTATCGGCCATGAGGAACGGCAGATTTCCCACCACCACCTTCCTTACGGTGGTATCGAGGGTCGCAAAAAGCTTATTCTCGGCAAACACATCACTCTTGCTTAGGGAATTCATGATGGTGCTCTTCCCCACATTGGTATAGCCCACCAGGGCCACTCTCACGAGTTTACCCCGGTTTTTTCGTTGCGTGGCCTTTTGGCGGTCGATCTTCTCCAGATCATTTTTCAGCTTGGTGATCTTATCCCTGATGATCCGGCGGTCGGTCTCGATCTCCTTCTCTCCCGGACCTCGCATACCAATGCCGCCCCGTTGCCTTTCAAGGTGGGTCCACATGCGTGTCAGACGGGGCAGAAGATACTGATACTGTGCCAGTTCCACCTGAGTTTTGGCATGAGCTGTACGGGCACGTTTGGCAAAAATATCGAGAATAAGATTGGTGCGATCGAGAATGCGCCGCCTAAACGCTTTTTCCAGGTTTCTGAACTGGGAGGGCGTAAGCTCGTCATCAAAAATAATGGCGTCCACGTCTTCATGGACTTTGGTATACTCAACGATCTCCTCGAGTTTGCCGCTACCGACAAAATACCGTTTGTCAGGTGTCGGAAGCGACTGCACAAAACGTTTTTGGGGTTCCGCGCCGGCTGTTTCGGCCAGAAAAGCAAGCTCATCAAGATATTCTTCGACCTCGCGTTCCGAAACTTCAGGCGTACGAACGGCAACTAAAATCACTTTTTCAAGGCTGTTGCCTGTTTTGATCAGATCATCCATCTGTGTGTTTTTTCACGAACCACTATGGTTCTTTCTGTCTTTGAAGGGAAAGATGGCAATCATCCCCTTATTTGCAACAAATTAATCATATTATTCACGGCGAATTTCCCTCTTTTCAAAGACAACCTTCACCGAAATGTCCAAAGTTTTATCATGCCTCAAAAAACAAAAGCCCGGTTGGAAAAACCGGGCCTTGTAATATTTTCCCCGAAAGGATCATTCTATTACTGCAATTTGAAATTGATCGGTACCGTATATGAGACCCTCACGGGTTCACCCCGCTGCTCACCGGGCTTCCACTTGGGCATTTCACGTACAACCCTTACAGCTTCTTTATCAAGACTCGGATCAACCCCACGGGCTACTTCCACATCGGTTACCGAACCATCGGTGTTGATTACAAACTTCACATAAACACGTCCCTGGATTCCGTTTTCCTGGGCAATGGTCGGATACTTCACGGCTTCCGCCAGATACTGATGCAGTGCCTGATCTCCACCCGGAAATTCGGGCATGTCTTCTACGACAAAAAACACTTCTCCATCATCTTCATCTTCTTCTTCAGATTCAACGTCGGAAAAATCCACTTCATCATCCTGAGTTGACTCAGTATCTTCAATAACCAACTCCTCGTCCAGTTCCACATCATCTTCAACAATATTCAAAATATCAGATGCTTTCGGTGGTGGAGGTGGTGGAGGTGGTTTCACTTCTTCCTGTCGTGTGATCGGAACGACCTCCTCTTCTACTTCCTCTTCATCAATTTCCATGTCCCTGTTAGGACCAGAGTCTACATTTGTCCATTCAAAGGCGATGAAAACAAGAGAAAGCACCATCACAAGACCGATCTGCATAAAGACCGATTTCTTGCTTTCCAAATCTGCTTTTGGCGACTTTTTTACTTCCATAATAAAGATCGAATTTTGGTGCCTAAATTAATGACTTTAAACCGCTTTTTCAATAATACGCTAAAAATATTTCTTTTCCATTTTTGAGATGCTAAAAATAGGATTTTATAATCAAAAAAAGCATGCTTGATCCTACTTTTTAACCATTCAAAACAAGGCCTTCACATCAAAACCTTCTATTACGGCCTTACTGTCAAATCATTATCCATGAAATAGCAACAAAGACCAAACCAAATCGACTATTTTTCAAAAATAATTTTGGGCGATTATCGGTTTTTCTGTTATATTTGCATCGCGAAAACGGGGGTGTAGCTCAGTTGGCTAGAGCGCATGACTGGCAGTCATGAGGTCAGGGGTTCGACTCCCCTCATCTCCACAGCGTTTATTTATTACAATATACGTAAAACCGGACGAATTGTCCGGTTTTTTTGTTTTTATTAATATCAATTTCAGAAAGTTTAACGGCATCCCTTTCGGTTGTTGTTACATTGGCGTAAATTTGTTGCCTTAATGGTATGAAACGAACATGGCAGTGGGAGTTTTCCCTTGTGTTTGAATCGCCATAATGGCAGGCAGGTAAAATACATCTTAAAATTTTTATTATTTTCAGACCGGGGACCGGCAAACCGGCGTTAGAAATCATTATTTTCAGCTATCTGTAGAACATTCGAATGACAGACAATTCAGGAAAAATAATAAGAAGCATTCGTCCCAGCAGGATTATTTTACCTGTTATGATCGGTTTGTCAGTAACCGGGTATTTGCTATATAAGGAATTTGAGCCGGGCAGCTTCAACTTTGTTTCGTTTACTTTTCAGTCATTTTTCTGGCTTTTTGTTTCATTCCTGTTCATGGGCATCCGTGATTTCGGTTATATCCTGCGCCTCAGGATATTGACCAATGACGAGCTTTCCTGGCGAAAGGCATTCAACATTATCATGCTCTGGGAGTTCACCTCGGCCATTACGCCCTCGGCCATCGGGGGAACCAGTGTTGCCATTTTCTTTATTAATAAAGAGGGGGTGAGGCTTGGCCGAAGTACAGCTGTGGTGATGGTCACATCCTTTCTGGACGAACTCTATTTCATTCTGACATTTCCCATCATTCTTCTGTTACTGGGCCGTTCGGATGTGTTTGTCCTCGATGATGCCGCGGCAGGTCTCCCCTGGTATCAGAATCAGTTTTTTCTGCTGGCTCTGGGCGGATATACTGTCAAATTGCTCTACACCCTCACTTTAAGCTACGGATTGTTTTTCAATCCTCGTGGTCTGAAATGGTTGCTGCTGATGATCTTCAAGCTTCCCATCATACGGAAATGGCGCCCACAGGCCAACGAATCAGGCACCGATCTGATCCAGACTTCCAAAGAATTTAGCGACTGGCCGTTAAGCAAATGGATCAAAGCCTTTGCGGCTACATTTTTCAGTTGGACCTCCCGCTACTGGGTTGTCAATACCCTGATCGTCACTTTTCTTGGCATCAAATGGCTGGGTTGGGAAGAACATGTTCATGTTTTTGCCAAACAACTGGTCATGTGGATCATGATGCTTATCAGCCCCACACCGGGAGGAAGTGGTTTTGCCGAATATGTTTTCAAAGAGTTTCTGGCGGCATTTATTCCCGCCGGAACGGGTGTTGCCATGGCCTTCTTCTGGCGACTGGTAAGTTACTACCCCTATCTCATTATCGGCACTTTCATGGTACCCCGGTGGATCCGTAAGCACTTCCTCTCCAGAAAGTCCAAATAAAACTGTTCTGACGGATTTCTTTGACAAAACAGATTCATTTTGTGACAAAACGGATGAAATTAACCAAATTGCGTATTAACTTGCAAAAACGTGATTGTACGAAACAACTTATTTTATAATATCCGGTGTGAAATATTCAAAACGCATCTTACTATTCATCACTGTCATCTTTCTTTTTTCGGGATGTCATCAACCTGTCAAGGAAAAAATCGAAGATGCCGACCTCACTATCTATTGTGAAAACGGCATTCTTGGGCCCATAAAAGAGATCGCAGACCAATATGAAGAGAATTCGGGTTTGAACATCGAAATACAGAACGACTGTGCACGCAATTTGGTGAGCATGGTTCATTACCGCAACGAGGCCGATGTATTTATTCCGGACACCCGTCACACCATCGACAACATCGCTTCCCTGGAAAAAAACTTTTTTTCGGATTCGGTTTTCCTGGGATATCAAAGCCTGATGTTTTTTGTGCCCAAGGAAAACCCCGAAAATTTTGACGGCAAACTCCAAAGTTTACTCAACCCCTCCAACGGAATCGTCCTGGCAAACCCCGAAAGCAGTACACTGGGAATGGTCACCGGCATTACGCTGAAACAGCATAACCTTTACGACCAGGTCATGAACAGCGTCTTGTTTTTTACGACCGATTCGCGCGGACTTATCAGAAGCATCGCAACCAATCAGGCATCGGTGGCCATGGGATGGAAATCGGATCCCTACCTCATTGACCCGTTTATGGCCATTGACACAATACACATCCACGGATTGTCCCCGGAAAAAAGATTTCATAAAGCAATCGCCGTCATTCCAGAAAAAGCGCCAAACAAAGAAGAGGCCCGAAAATTTTTAAAAATCTTGACATCCGGAAATGCAACCAGTATTTTTAAAAAATATGGTATCTTTAAAGACCCTGTCAATGAGATTTAATGGCCTCCCCTGGTTCAACGGTAAAAAAATATCAGGCTGAAATCTTTTAAAAAGATACTTTTATGTCTACATTTCAGAGGAAATTTTCAGAGCAGTCCCCTTTCCCGGATTATCTATAAGATGCCTTTAATCTCTGCCCTCATTTGAGAATTTCTCCGGCCATTAACCGGAGCATGCAGGTCTGATGGATCAAAGTCTGCTCCATAAACACCGGTTTCGGAAGCCTCATTTGTCAAGGAAACAGAAACATTATCCCAAAGATCTGGGGCAGATCTCATCGGATATACGAACAGTTGATCATATTTTTCCAATACAACAGATGCGTCTCTCCCGAAAAGATCTGTATATAAATATAAGGGTGAAAGCATCATCAGAACCTAATCTTATAAAGACCTGTCAATTTTGGAAAAGAAAACGAACAAAAACATATTCGAAAGAATCCAGCTCAGGCGGAAGATGGGTTTTTTCAGAGAACCTCTGATCAATAAACTTTATCTTTTACTTGGAATATTTCTTTTTACTATAACGGCCATACTTGTCATTGAAAACTACTTTGACCGGACACATACGATCCATTATCAAAACACCATCAATAATCAGGAACAAAGACAGCGAATAGAAGCTCTGCTCAAAGAAAACCTTTTACATATCAATCTCGATTTTAAATCCTATTCCTCTGTTAATCATCCACAGCAACTGGAAAATGTCCAGCAAAACATCCGCCAGCACATCAATCGTTGCCTGAATATCCTGGACAAACTTGACAAAGGCGGAAAGATCACAATAGAAAAAGCGGTTAACATGGAAGACATGGACCGTGTGGAAGAGGTTATTCGATACAAAAAAGATGAATATACAGGGACCATTTCAGAGATAAGGGACATTGCACCCCTGCTATATGAGCTCCAGGCGTTGTCGGCAAAAATTACCGGTGCTATGGAGGGCAACCTGGCAGCAGACAAGTCGCTGAGTCAATCCAACCTGGAATCGGTCAACTTCTACCAAAAACAGGCAGAAAGTCTTTTTTCCCGCATCTATGAAATTGAGAATCAAATATCTTATCAGATCAGCAAAACCATATCGGAACTGAATCGCCAAAGCATTTCAGTAATCGATCAATATACTCAAATCAAATATCTCAGCCTGATCGTCTTTTCTGTTATCGTAGGAGCTATTACTTTTTTTATTATCAGTCAGATAAGAAACGTTATTCTCCACAGGCGCAAGGCCGAAGATGTCAACAAAAAACTGCTGAAAGCAGTAGAGCAGAGTCCGGTCTCCATCATTATTACCAACACCCACGGAATAATAGAATATGTCAATAAATCCTTTGAACAGAAAAACGGTGTGACCAAAAAAGAGATTGAAGGAACCAGTCTGCATCTTCTGCAATCCGAAAAGGAGGATGAATTTGCCGGTGTCCTGATGGAAACCATACAGGAAGGAAAATCGTGGAACGGAGAAATAGGTTCGGTCAATGCCAGGGGGGAAAACACCTGGGACAAGGTCTCCATCTCCCCTGTCCTGAATGAGGGAAACACCATCTCCAACTTCATTGCCATAAAGGAAGATGTTACCGAAAAACGCCATCTGACGCAGTCGCTCAAGGAGTCCATCGAAACCCTGAAAACCATAACCGAAAATCTCCCCGTCGGCATTTTAATAACCGACGAAAATAACCACATATCGGAAATTAACGAAACCGCAGCCACCATCATGGGATTCCATGAGCTGGAAGAAGCCAAAGAGCATATCAAAAAATACAGTTACGAACAACTGTTCGAAACCCTCAGGAACGATCAATATAAGGATCAATCGTCCGGACTGACCATTTCCTCCCTGGAAGAAAGGTTGAATGTACAGGAAAACAACATTTCCCGGACCATTCTGAAAAACATCATACCCGTCCGGCTCAACAATCGCGAGATGAGACTTGAAGCCTTCATGGACATCTCAGCCCAAAAAGCCATTCAAAAACGCGAAGCCGAAGCAAACAAAGCCAAATCGGAATTTCTGGCCAATATGAGTCATGAGATCCGAACCCCCATGAACGGGATTATCGGGGCCACCGAATTACTGGGCCAAACACGCCTGAACAGGGACCAACAGAACATTATCACCATCATCAGCCGCTCCTGTGAAAACCTTCTGAACATCATTAATGACATCCTCGATTTTTCTAAGATCGAAGCGGGTAAAATGAAGATCGAACATTACTCCTTCAACATCCGCTCAACTGTGGATTACCTCCTGGATCAAATGTCTTTCAGGAGCAACGACAAAAGCCTGGAACTTCTGGCTTCAGTGGATGAAACCGTCCCCTCTTTCGTAATAGGGGACGAAGGAAGAGTGATACAGGTGCTCATCAACCTCATGGGCAATGCGGTCAAATTCACCCAGGAAGGTGAGGTGGTGCTCAAAGTAGATAAAGAACACCAGGAAGGTGAAGAGATCCGCCTTCACTTTGCCATTGAAGATTCAGGGATCGGGATCCCCCCCGATAGAAAAGAGCAGATCTTCGACTCATTCACTCAGGCCGATGGGACAACAACCCGGAAATATGGCGGAACGGGACTTGGCACAAGCATCTCAAAAATGCTGGTGGAACTGATGGGTGGAAAAATATGGGTTGAAAGCCCCAATCCCAATTTTGCCTGGTCTAAAGAGAACCCGGGATCGGTCTTTCATTTTATTCTGCCTTTTACCATTGACCGGAAACAAAAAGGCGACGAAACAGAAAACCTTAAGATCAGATCGGTCAGGACACTGATCGTGGACAATCATAAAACCAATGTCCTGCTGATGAAAAAAACCCTTCATAACTGGGGGATAACTCCAGTGGCGGTTAATGACGAAAAATCAGCTCTGGATCTGGTTAAAGAAAAAGAATCGTTTGATCTCATCATCATCGACTCACATGTTTTCAGCAAAAAGGATGAAAGCCTTATCAATGAGATCAGAGAAGCAGCACCGGGAACGAAAACCCTTCTCTTAACCTCACACAGCAAATATGGTTATACAGGTTTTGACAGGGTGATGGAAAAGCCCGTCAAGCACATAGAACTGTTCAATACCATTACTCAGCTCATCTTCGGTGGTAAGGACCATGACCTGCAACTGCAGAAAACCGGTTCCGAAAAGAAGAACAAGCACATATTACTTGTAGAAGACAATCCCATCAATCAGAAAATAACGGAAAAAATGCTCAGTCGTATAGGCATTAACAGTACCATTGTCCAAAACGGGCAGGAAGCTATTGATGCCATTACCGAACGGAGCCAAGATTATGACCTGATCCTGATGGATGTTCAGATGCCGGTCCTGAACGGACTGGATGCCACCCGTAAGCTTCGTGATGCAGGCATTCAACTGCCGATCATTGCCATGACGGCGAATGTCCTCAAGGGTGACCGGGAAGTGTGCCTGGAGTCGGGAATGGACGATTACATAGGCAAACCGGTGAAACTGAACGATCTTCAGCACACCATTCAAAAATGGATATGATTAAAGAAAAAACTGGGCAGCTACCGTGATGCCGATCAAAAACCACAGGAAAAATTCCCGCCAAAACCGGTGAGACATCTTGTCAATCCAAAAGGCAAAGATCACCGCAGGCCCCACTGCTAAAAGCGGTGTGATCTCCACTGAGAAAAAGGGTGTGAGGCAGGCAGCTGCCGTTAAAAGAACCAACCAGATTATCACTCTCAAATGTTTCCGGGCAATGATCTTCTGAACAGGTATGTACCGTACCATGTTGATAAGTCCCATCAGGGTAAGCACCACCATCAGGGGCAGGTAAATCTGAGAAGCCATATTATGACTGAATTGACCGGTATTGGCCATCAGATTGAGCAAGACACGAAGAAGAAATTCATCAGCTTTATCAAAAAAGAAAAAATATCCTGTGCTCAACACGAATGGCAACAATATCCCCAGCAAACTTGCCAGGAATGTCCGCAGAGTAAGCAATCTTAAAACCCCCATAACCACAATAAGCACCGGGAAAAAATACAACCCTTTGGCATAAAACAAAGCCCCTGCTCCGGTAAGCAGAGCTGCATCAAAACAGCGGGCTTCTTTCCGGGACGAAGCGGTGGATCCCATAATCCTTTCTATGGCCAGAAGAAAAAAGAGTGTAAACACCCACACAACATGTAATCGCTGGACCGACAAAAATCCACTGACAAGCAATCCGAACATCAATGCCGGCAAAACCGATTGTCGATTCAATAAACCATAACGGCCAACCAAACGGTTGACCGTAAATGCAATCAAAACAGCCAAAATAAAAGAAAAGGCCGCTCCCAGAAATACATTTTGCCCGAAAACCGGACGGATCAAAGCATCCCAAACCGGCATAGACATGCCGTCAAAACTGATGGGTTCCATCCCGTCAAATAAAAAAACCCTGATCCAAAACAGAAGGATAATAACCGGCACCACCAGATATGCAAGCAGACTATTATCATGAAGCGTCCTGTAAAGCATGTTGCAATTACTTTAAGTCAAACCCGATGTCTTTTCGGTAGTATTTGTGTTCAAATTGTATTTTTTCTGCATTCCGGTAAGATTTATTCAGGGCATCATCCATGCTGTCACCAAGAGAAGTGACAGCCAGAACCCGGCCTCCGGAAGTGATCACCCCGTCACCAATGCTGGTAGTACCGGCATGAAAAACAACACTGTCTTTGACAAGATCGAGTCCCGAAATGGTTTTGCCTTTTTCATACCCCCCCGGGTATCCACCGGACACCATCATGACCGTAGCTGCCGTATGGGGATCAAAACGCATGTTCAAATCTTTCAAATTACCGGCAGCAACGGCCTTAAAAACCTCCACTATATCGGTCTGTATGCGTGGTACCACCACTTCGGCCTCCGGATCTCCCAGTCGTACATTGTATTCAATAACGTAAGGATCTCCGTTCACATTCATCAGTCCGAAAAAAATGAACCCTTTATACTCTATCCCATCGGCCAGTAAACCATCAATGGTGGGGCGGACAATACGCTGTTCCACTTTCTTCATAAAGGTCTCATCGGCAAAAGGGACGGGCGATACTGCTCCCATGCCACCAGTGTTGAGACCGGTATCTCCTTCCCCGGCACGTTTATAGTCTTTGGCCTCGGGTAAAACCATATACCCATGACCGTCGGTGATCACAAATACAGATAATTCAATACCCGGAAGAAACTCCTCAATAACAACGGTATCACTGGCCTTGCCGAATTTTCCACTGAGCATTATACGAAGTTCGTTCCTGGCCTCATCTATATCATCAATGATCAGAACTCCTTTTCCTGCTGCCAATCCATTGGCTTTAAGCACATAAGGCGGTTTCAATATCCCAAGAAAACGTTCGCCCTCATCAAAGGTATCGGAAGTGACGGCCAGGTAACGGGCCGTAGGGATCTTATGTTCCATCATGAACTGTTTGGCGAATTCCTTGCTGCCTTCGAGCTGGGCCCCCCTGGATGTAGGTCCGATCACAGGAATTTCAGATAGCTCCGGATCATTCAGGAAAAAATCGCTCACCCCTTTAACCAGCGGATCTTCCGGTCCCACAACAACCATATGGATGTTGTGTTGAAGAACCGCTTTTCGTATGCCGTTAAAATCATCGGGGGCCACATCCAGATTCACACCTAACAACGATGTGCCCGCATTCCCTGGTGCAATGAACAGACGATCGAGCAAGGGACTGACTCTCATTTTCCAGGCAAGGGCATGTTCCCTTCCACCGGCTCCAAGAAGCAAAATGTTCATGAAATAAATTTATTGGTTATGCAATTATTTTTCTTGTCCTTTCTGAAAGCTGATTCTCCATTATTTCCATTTGCGGAATCCTTTCAGAAAAACCTTTATTCTCCACTTGTCATCCGGATCCCCAAAACCGGGATGCCTTCACTGATCCATTGAACCCAATATTTCGGTTCGATATCCATTTTCTTTCAGCCATGTTAATACACGGGGTAAAGAAACTTTCAGATTCGGCCATGCCCTGAGCGAATCATGAAATACAATAACCGACCCCGGTCGCACATTTGCCGTGACATTTCTGAGCACACGCCCGGGACCTACAGAGCGATCATAATCTCTGGACAGAACATCCCACATGACCACCTCTATTCCCCGCCTTCGAATATCTTTTATCCACCATGGGTACATACTCCCGTGGGGAGGCCGAAACCATCTGGTTTCAGGCATATATTCAAGTCCTTTGTCGAGGTCCTTCAGAAATTTTTTCTTCCCCATCCTGTGGCCAGACTTATGAGAAAAACTGTGACAGCCTGTTTCCATCTCTTTCTCCTCTTTGAGCCTCATAAAAGCCGAAGGATATTTACGAATGTTGTCTCCCACACAAAAAAAAGTGGCCCTGGCTTCATAGGATTTAAGGCATTCCACCACCCAGGAAGTAATACCGGGTACCGGCCCGTCATCAAAGGTCAGAAAAACACGTTTGTCTTTCTTGTCCGATTCGGCACGCCACAGGACAGAAGGATATAAATTCCGCAGCCATTGGGGCGGTTTTACAATAAAGTCATAACGGTCATTCAAAAAACCCCATCTGCTGCATATTGGCATTGTATTCCTGATCCAGTGTATCAAGTAATTGCTCTCTTTCATAATTTTCGGCCGTTCGTTCAATTTCACGATGTATGGCCATATTACGTTTGAGATCACTCATCACAGAGTTCCGTTTTACCGGCGGCAATGAAAGGAAATAGTCGATCTCCTGAAAGTTCTGTTTTGCCAGATCACTCAATATCTCATCGCCCTTATCAGTGACCTCAGCCCGGTAATACCCCTCGGCAAGAAAGATGGAAAAGTAATTGTGGGGGATCCGTTCAGGCGGCAACATCTCCAAACCCCTATCAAGTACATTGAGTGCGCTGTCCTTTTTTCCTTCGTCAAGCATCGCTGTGGCGAGTCTTCCCAGGTTATTCCGGATGTTCACCGCCATTCGCTGGTGATTTTCATCCAGGTAAACATCGGGATTTTTGAAATTATCGAGTCTGTAAACCTCCATAAAGTTCCGGTAGGCCTTTTCGGTATCCACCCGGCCGGTCATGCCCTGGTCATTGCCCCCTTTTACAGGAACAATACGGTAGGCAAAACCTTCGAGCTGAAAGTAATCATCCAGACCTACATAATTGTCACCCCCCACCGTTACGGCATAATAGAATGGCCTGTCCCAATCATTCTGAGCAAGCATATCCAGTACCATCAACTCATTTTTCAGGATATATTCCCGGCCTTCCAGACTGATTCTCATAACGGAGTCGATGCGATCGGCATACGGCTCACTGACGAATCCATTCTGTAAAAGTTTGAGACTGTCGGCTTCCAGGGTAAATGTTTCCGAAGGCAGGTACTCTACCCGTCCGCTGTAGCCCGGAACACGTTTTGTTCGTTCATTGTTGCTTTGCAGAAAATCGATGGCTTCGTTCAGGTCTGCATCCCCATTGATGCGGTTGATGATATAGACCATATCCTGAGTACCGGCAGCATACTGTTCTTTTTCGAATGATATGGGCAATGGATCCGATTCATACGCTTTCCGTTTCATTTGATCAATGTACCACTCGGTTTGCAGATAACTCAGATTACAAACCCTGACATCGGTACGTATGCCTTCCACCTCCTGAGCATACCAAAGCGGGAAGGTATCATTGTCCCCGTTGGTATAGATGACGCCGTTTTCATCAATGGTGTTAAGATAATTGTAGGCAAGATCAAGGGCAATGGTGCGATCTGAACGATCATGATCCTCCCAGTTTTCCGCCGCAAGAATACCCGGGACGAGACCGAGAGAAACCACCGTCGAGACCACTGCTGCAGCTTTGCCACCTGTCCACCGGCGCAACCCGTCAACAAGAGCCAGAACACCCAGTCCGATCCAGATAGAAAAGGCATAAAATGACCCGGCAAAGGCATAGTCACGCTCCCTTGGCTGAAGAGGCGTCTGATTCAGATATAAAACAATGGCCAAACCGGTCAGGAAAAATAACAGCATAACGACCCAGAAACTCTGTTTCCCCTGACGACCTGCTCCGTATTGATACATCAAACCGATAAGACCGAGGATCAGGGGGAGGAAAAAATAGGTGTTCCGGGCCGGATTATTTCTGAGATAATCGGGCAGTTTGGATTGATCGCCATACATAGCATCATCGATGAAAGGAACCCCCGAGATCCAGTTACCATGGTGCACCTCCCCGTGTCCCTGAATATCGTTTTGCCGGCCGGCAAAATTCCACATAAAATAGCGCCAGTACATATGCCTGACCTGATAGTTAAAAAAGAACTTCAGGTTTTCTCCGAAGGTCGGTAAATTAATGGTCTGCGGATTCCCCTGTTGGTCTTCAACGGTGACCTGGCGTCCTTCTATATTAGCCCATCTTTTGTATTCTTCAATGTGTCGCTGTTCACGACTGTACATTCGGGGAAAAAAAGTGGTGGTTCGCTCATCGAATTCATAATCGGGCCGGTGATCCACAACTTCATACTTTCCGTCTTTCTGAACCCGGACAGGTTTCCCCTCCTTCGCCTGGGTAGCCTCCCGGTCCACCGGTGAGTTGTAATATTCGCCCGACAAAAGCGGCCGGTCACCATATTGTTCACGATTCAGGTAAGAGATAAGTGAAAACACAGTATCGGGGGAGTTCTGATCCATGGTAGGCTGGGCCGAAGACCGGATGATGATCATGGCAAAGGAGGAATACCCCATGATAATTACAGTGGTAATGGTCAGTATGGTATTGAGAAGAACTTTTTTCCTTATATATGAATAATAGATGCCCAGGATCAATCCCCCGATCAGAAGGATGCCAAAAATCAGAACTCCTGATTTAAAGGGAAGCCCCATACCATTTACAAATGCAAGCTCGAAAGCACCGGCGAGCTTTGGAACACCGGGAATAATGCCATAGAGAATGAACAACAATATGACTGCAGAGGCCAAAATTGCTTTGATCGTATTGTTCCGGTTTACCTCAAATTTTTTGAAATAATAGACCATTACGATGGCTGGTATGGCCAGGAGATTTAGGAGGTGAACACCTATGGAAAGCCCCATCAGATAGGCAATCAGTATCAACCAACGGTTAGAATGAGGCTCATTGGCCACATTTTCCCATTTGAGAATGGCCCAGAATACCAGAGCTGTAAAAAGACTTGACATGGCATATACCTCGCCTTCAACTGCTGAAAACCAGAAGGTATCGGTGAAGGTATAAGCCAGTGCCCCTACCAATCCGCTGCCCAGAACAGCCCAGTAGCGCCAGTTCTCGGGATTTTCAATATTCTCAACAAAGATTTTTTTGGCAAGGTGGGTTATGGTCCAGAAAAGAAATGCAATAGTAAAAGCACTGGCCAGCGCGGACATAGAGTTGACCATGGCGGCCACATACGTCTCATCCGGAGCAAAAAGGGAGAAAAAACGTCCCACTAGCATGAAGAAAGGTGCTCCCGGAGGATGTCCCACCAGCAATTTATAGGAGGAAGAAATAAATTCGCCACAGTCCCAGAAACTGGTTGTGGGTTCAATGGTTAACAAATAAACCAGGCCTGAAATAAAAAAAGTAAGCCAGCCTAATGCCAAATTAACCTTCTTGTATTGTCTCATTTTAAATTTTTTTTTCAGTGAACACACGTCACTGCTATTCCCATTTACAAAAGCGCCAAAGTAATTTTTAAAAACCTTGCTGTTGGTCAACATCTTCTCTGGTTGGCCAAAAATACATAAAAGTTGGAAAATATAAGGCCCAAAAGACCATAACCTCATCTATAAAAAAAGAATCAGACAATGTTTGGATCAAAAACCGCAAAGCTTCCCGAGCTTCGATTCCGTCTCGAGCATTACATCATGCAGTTTCATTTCCGCCGCAAGCTCACGTACTTCGGTAAAAAGCCTGCAAAATTTACGCCGAACCCCTTCCGGCTCGAAACCGGAATAGACGTAAAAGTAAATGTCCTGCAAGTTGACAAAAGTAATGCCTCGTACCAAATTTGCAGCCTCTTCTTCCTGTCCGCTCTCGAAAAGCAGGCGCGCCATATCGATCATTTGGGACTGCTGTGCATATGGAGAATACGGCCATTCTTCCAGCGACTTTGTCAAAACTGAAGCCGCTTGCTCCGTGTTGTCTTCAGCTAACAGATCCCGGGCCAAACCGGTTGAAGTTTCGCGGTAGCCTGAAAGCATTAAAGCCTGCCGGCAGGTGTGATCCCACCAGGCTTCACCCTCACGCCCCACAGTTATGCTGTCCATAAATATCTGATATTCCCTGCCGGTTCTTCGAACGGCATCCTCTCTGTTCGTCTCTTCTTCCAACATCCACACCAGGCCGTGTGAAACAAGATGATTCTCCAGACCATTCAAATCCTGTTCTTCAACATTCTTTGTAAAACAAACCGGACGTTCACTGGTATTGGAAGATACAATGTCGGCCAGAACAAGATCCCCGGAAGACAAATAGTGCGACGTTAACTCCCATAATAATTCCCCGCCATCTGACAACTCCAGTTGCCAGGCCGGATGAACCACTTGTTCAGAAATATGGTTTTCAGACTTCTGCAAAGGGCCATCCTCCAATAAACCTTCAAGGACTTCTTCTCCCGCCGCAGGAGACGAAACAACTTTTGAAACCTGGAAAAAATCAATGCCATGATGTCTGTAAAATTCTGCTGGAAGGGTGGTATTAAGGCCGGAGGTTCCCGGAGTAGCCTGTTGCAATCCCCGAATATACCAGGAAGTATTGAGAAGACCCAAATTGACCAATCGTACGTCGGGGCGTACATTTTCTACCTGATTGGCATACCACAGGGGATAGGTATCATTATCGCCATAAGTAAACAAAACAGCCCCGGGCGGACAACTCCTCAACTGAGAAACAGCAAGGTCACGGGCCAGATAACGATCGGAGCGGTCATGATCATTCAGATTGACGGAAAACAGCAGTCCGGGCCCTGCCATAAACAGCAAAAATCCCGATAAGACACCGGTCAGCACCGAATCTCCATAATAAAATACCTTTTTCAACAATCCGAATATACCGATGCCAGCCAACATCGCCACGCCCATGAATGAAGCCAGGTAAATATAATCCCGCTCCCGCGGCTCATAAGGTGGCTGATTGAGATAAAATACAATGGCCGGACCGGTCATCAAAACCAGCAAGCCAAGAAGAAAAAGTACTTTCCGCCGGCCTCTGCCGCGCCGGAGCAAAAAGAATAGTCCCGTCAGGGCCAATAATAAAGGTATGCCGAAATAATAGTTGGCCGATGGAGAATATTGATCAATGGTCTGAGCCTGTGAACGACTTCCGAGAAAATACCTGTCAATAAAATCAATGCCCGTCGCCCAGTTTCCGGACATCATATCTCCGTGACCCTGCACATCATTTTGTCTTCCGGCAAAATTCCACAACAAATAGCGTAAATAGCTGTGCCCCATTTGATGCCTGAGAAAAAAATCGAACTGATGACTTAACCCGGGCCTTTCTTCTCTGAAATCGATCCCCGTCCACCATTCATAACCGTCAGGGTGAGGCGGATGATGACTGAACATTCTTGGAAACCACACACGGTCTGCACTGTTAAAACGAGGCTTTGTATCATCGGTTACTCTCTTGTATTTCTTTTTATCCGCATCAAAATGGTAATGATAAGTTTCTTCCCACCCATCAGGTCTGGCACCGGCATGACTACCGTAAAGCAAAGGACGCTTCCCGTATTGCTCGCGATTGATGTAATCGTGTAATGAGAAAACATCATCAGGTGCATTCATATTGATCTGGGGACCGGCAGAAGAACGTATCGGAACCAACGCATAAGAAAACCACCCCATAAAAACCAGGGCAGAGACCAGAAGAATGAAATGCAGGGTCTTATGCCGCTTCAGAGTAAACAGCAGCCCAAAAACATGAACCGCTATCAACCCAATAACCCATGTGATCAACCCTGAATGCTGAGGCATCCCCATACTGTTCACCATGAATAATTCAAGCTCGCGTCCCGGCCATAAACCGTTAGATACCACTCCCCAAAACAAAAATCCCAGAATCAGAGCCCCTCCGGCAAGAGACTTGACCGTGACATGCAAACGGGTGCCATAACGCTTCCAGCCAAACAACAGAGCAAAAACCGGAACCAAAAGCAGATTCAGAAGATGTACCCCAAGGGACAATCCCAAAAGATAAACGCCCGCAAAAAACCAACGGGGACTCATCTCATCGCGCATATACCACGACAAAAACACCCAAAGACTGGCAGAGGAAAAAAACAAAGAAAGAGCGTATACTTCCGACTCAACCGCTGAAGTCCAGAAAGTATCGGTGAAAGCAAACAAAAGAGCGCCCGTTACTGCAGCAAACTCAATAATTAACCGTTTAAAGGGAATATCTCCGGCGGAAAGCATCCCTATAAGAAGAATAAGAATCTTATAGATAAAGAAAACCGTAAAGGCCGAGGCTGTGACCGAAAGCATATTAACAGCCAGGGCGGTCATCATCTCTCCGGGTGCCAATAAGGCAAAGAGCCGCCCGACTAACAAATATAACGGAGCACCCGGCGGATGAGGAACCTGCAGGCCGTTGGCGGAAGCTATGAATTCACCACAATCCCAAAAATCAACCGTGGGAGAAACCGTTGAAGAATAGACCCCAAAAGCTACTAAAAGCACCAACAGTGCCGGAAAATTATTTTTGATATAGAAATAAACCCTGCCCATTAGATTCAAACTTTTGATGACTAAACTATTGCAAATGACACGCAAAAACAAACCCAAACGGAGAATAAAAGTGCAGAAAATTTTTGAGAAAAATATTTTTGCGGGTTTATTAAAATCATCCTATATTTGCAACGCTTTTGAGAAAAACGCAATACAGCTTGTCCCGTGGTGTAATGGTAGCACAGGAGATTTTGGTTCTCTCGGTCTGGGTTCGAATCCTAGCGGGACAACAAAAGAGCGGCAAATCGATCGGTTTGCCGCTCTTTTTATTGAAACCCGGTTCATGGTAAGCCATCCTGGCCTTTCATCTCCTGAAACATGTAAATTCGGGGGATACCTTTATCTCAAAATTGGAGAATCCGGATTCCGCGAGAACTTTTTGTTACTTTTGTGCAAATTGTATAGTGGTTAAGCCGGGACTGGCTTACATTTTGTAATATCTCTGGTATGATAGAAAAGTAAAAATTATTTGTTAATTGCCTCTCAAATAAAAGAAAACATTTGCCTTTTCCTGTTGTTAAACAAATATCAGCAAGGCAACCATTACAAAATTTGTAACGGAAAACAATACGAAAAATCGAAACACAAAATATGTTTTATTATGAAAAAAGTATTCATCATTCTCGTAGCAGGTCTTTTGGCTCTGCCAGCATTGACTCAGGCTCAGAACGGCGATAGAGCCATCGGTCTCCGTTTCGGAGGCGGCATCGGTTATGGCACGGAGTTTTCTTTTCAGGCCCCATTTAGCGGTAACCGGGCAGAACTTGATCTTGGATTCGGCAATCGTGGCGATTTCAGCTACTGGAACCTCACAGGTCTGTACCAATGGGTCATGCCCATCGAAAGTGGTTTTAAATGGTATCTCGGGTTGGGCCCCTCCATTGGAAACTGGAACCACAATGATCTATCCGATAGCGAGGTTTATCTGGCCGCTGCCCTGAATGCCGGTATCGAATACAACTTTTCGGAGGCTCCGCTCCAGTTGTCCATTGACACACGCCCCGAACTGTCTCTGGTGAATCCGCCGGATGATCCTTTTGGGTTTGGCCTGGCGCTGGGGATTAGATATAAATTCTGACCCGCGCCTGAAAAATGACACGTAAAATAAAACCCCGGGTATTTTTGCACAAACATCCCGGGGTTTTTTGTATTTGAATTTATCCTTACCTCACTTATCTTCATACATACAATTGCGAATGCCCCTAAGGATTTTCGGAAATTCTATGAAACAAAATCTTTGAGTCTTACAGATCTTTACCGCCCGGACTCTTCTCCCTCAAGCAAATCATCGACCAACCCTCTCATCTTTTTTGAATTCCAACGGGCAGCGCCGGTCTTACTTATAAGAACACGTCCCGAAGGAGCTATCAGATAAGTGGAAGGGATTGTAGAGGTTTCAAAGACATCAGGCACATTGCTCTCCATGGAATAAACAGGCAGTGAATAATCATGCCGGTCCATAAAGGCATCAATCACCTCCTGCGATTCATTGCTGACCAGAACAAAAGCTACCTCATCCTTATAGGCGTCATAAAGCTTCTGAATGGAAGGCATTTCGGCAATGCAGGGCGGGCACCAGGTGGCCCAGAAATTCAAAAAGACCGGTTGACCCTGAAAATTTCCAAGGGAAATAACCTCTCCATCTTCTTCTCCGGCCATGCGCATATTCCAATCTTCATCCGATAAAAACACTACCTTTTCATTTTCGGAGGGTGAAAACAGCGTCTGACGCACCAGGAAAGCCGAAAGCGGTTTCCGTGTCCCGGGAAACAACATGGCCACGACCAATATCACGAACAAAAAATCGAGTGCAATGGTCCACCATCGTTTCTTCCGGCTGTATCGTTCCCAGAGTTTTTTCATAGTAAAGTCCCCAAAAGGGTGATCCAGTTATTTTAACTATACATCTAATTCAATTCACATCCCGTCGTACTGTCCATTCTTTAACACGTCATTAATGGCCATACCTCTCTGAACTCAAACAGGGCTTCAGTGCTACCTACTTCAGCAAAAGATCCAGCCAGGGAGGCAAAGCAAATTTCTTATACCGTTTTCCATCAGTAGTTTCAATGCCTGCTCCCACACGATTGGCCCCTTTCAAATCGGAAACTTTCTCATAGAACTGATCCAGATCGAGCACCACCCGGTGTCCTGTTCCGGGAGTGAGCGTCAGCGGAAACATTTTCTCCTGATCACTGCCCCTGAGCCTGAAACGTCGTTCTTTTCCCCATTTGCTGAAAACGATCATGGGGGGCATAAAGGTCAGTCCCTCGCGTGTTTTATTCACAATAGAGATTTTCAGCAATTGCCTTCCGGTAACACGGTCTTTCCCTTTTGACACTCTGAACTGCACCCGGCCGGGAAACCATTGCCGCCATATCCTCTGCCACCATGGTTGCCGTGCAACCCAAACCAGACCAACTCCAATCATCAGCAGCAGAAACACCGTGAAAAACCCGCCGGGACGTTTCTTCTGTTGCGAACGGCGCTCTTCCATCAATTGTTCAAAGCTTTTTAAGGACCGGTCATCGCTGTCCGATAAGGTATCGGAGGCTGTTTCCTCTTGTTCCTGAGGTTGCTGAGTTTGTCGCGGAGCTTGTTGGTTACAGTAACTGATCAGGAATAAGAAAAACAATCCTGTAAGGACAATGTTTTTATTTTTCCGCCAAAATCTGTGAAAGTCAAACTGGTTCATTCTATATATCCTTTATTGCGGGAAAGACTGGAGTCCCTTGTAGTTGATATAATATTCACCATCGATCACCGGCTGTCCCATCTCTTCTTCGGTTTCACCATCGGCATTGGCAATGCCCACACTGGCAAAATAACATATGGCACCATGCTTATTGGCATGCGCCCCGACCCTGGCGGCTATCCGGGGCGTCAAAACGCCCATGTCGGGATAAGAAGCCGTCCTTACCACTACAAATATCATCTTGTCGTTACGACGAGCCAGGATCTGAGGATCCGTATCCATCTCCTTTCTGACATTCAAAACTTCATAACCTTTGTCAACAAGGTCTTTGTAAACAACTTTTATGCCCAGAAAATGCAACTCCTCCGGTCCCATTATCTTTTTCTGCGTCATATATATTCACCTCAATTTTTACTATTTTTGCATCATGTGGATATTACTCATCAGCATATTAGTGGCTCTTGCTTTCGCATTTCTGGCCAGTAAACTTTCCTCCGGAAAAGGAGAAGAGAGCGCCGAACCTCAGGCATCCATCCCTGCCGACTGCTGCGGGGCCCATGAGATTTGTGAAAAAGAGAATCTCATGGCTCAGGCACTAGGCGAAACCATTTATTACAATGACGAGGAGCTTGACCATTTCTCGGGCAAAGATCCGGAACAGTACACGGCCGACGAGACTGAACAATTCCGTGAAATTCTGGAGACCATGCAACCCCGCGAAGTCTCCGGCTGGCTCACAAGCCTTTTGAAACGCCGGATCAAACTTCCCCCCGCCATCCGGGAGGAGGCGATGACCATTGCCAGGCAGCATCAACAAGCGGCTGAAAACCTTCCTCTTTGAAACAAGCCTGCAAAGCATAAAACTCAGAGGCGCTTTTTTGCAACTTCCCGCACCCTTTCGAAATAGTCGCTCAGCATTACTTTACCAGAGTGCCGATATTCTCCCCGGTCATCACCTTCATCAGGTTCCCTTTGCGGTCCATGTTGAAAACCAATACTGGAAGATTGTTCTCCTTACACATAGCAGTGGCCGTAAGGTCCATAACCCTCAGGCCTTTCGCGTAGACTTCATCAAAGGTGATGGTTTCAAACCGGGTGGCCGTGGGATCCTTCTCCGGATCGGCAGAATAAACTCCGTCGACCCTTGTTCCTTTAAGCATTACATCGGCTTTAACCTCAATTCCGCGGAGGGCAGAAGCCGTGTCGGTGGTAAAATAGGGATTGCCTGTTCCCCCCGAAATGATGACAACCTCACCCGAGTTAAGGGCATCAATGGCGCTGGGTTGGGTGTAAAGTTCGCCCACGGGCTCCATTCTGATGGCCGTCATAACCCGGGCCCGGATTGCGATGTTGTCAAGAGCCGAGGCAAGAGCCAGACTGTTGATCACAGTAGCCAGCATTCCCATCTGGTCGCCTTTGTAACGGTCAAATCCATCGGCAGCCCCTTTCAGGCCCCGAAAAATATTGCCACCCCCAATAACAACAGCCACCTGTGTACCTCTACGCACCAGTTCGCCGATCTGCTCGGCATAATCGTTCAGGCGAACCGGATCCACGCCGTGTCCCTGATCACCCATGAGTGATTCGCCCGAGAGTTTCAATAAAATTCGTTTGTATCGCATAATTTTCGAATATCTGAATCACTCCGTCACGAAGAAAGCTGCAAACCTTCTCCGGGCAGAAAATTACATTTAATTCAACTGATTGCAAAACTACGAATAATTTGTCAGGAAGGGGGGCAGCACAGATTGGTTTGTTGGTCTGTGGTTATGGTCAATCAACCCCTCGCCCTTCATTCTCCTGAACATGAAACCAACTGAACAACAACCGTCTGTAATGGTTAAATTAAAAGAATGAAACGAGCATGGCAAAGCTTGCCATAATAAGAACATGTATAAGTTCTTGCATGCGAGTTCCATCCGACCTTAAAAAATAAATTTTATACGGATGAAAAATCAGTATGATATGTACCGAAAAATTTTTGGCACCGTCAACGATAACCGCTCATTGATCCCCCGTCTGATCGTGGGGCTGGTCTTTCTCTCTGAAGGCCTCCAAAAATTCATCCTCCCCGAAGTAACGGGAGCCGGGCGATTTGAAAAGATCGGATTCGAAAACCCGGCGTTTTTGGCCGCTTTTGTGGCCACATTCGAGGTGATCTCCGGGGCATTGATCCTTGCCGGAGCTGCCACCCGTCTGGCCGCTATCCCTATCCTGACGATCATGATCACAGCCATCGTCACCACCAAAATCCCTGTGCTCATCGATGAAGGATTCTGGTCCATGGCCCATGCCGCCCGTACCGATTTTGCCATGATGCTTCTTTCCATCTATCTTCTCATCTACGGAGCAGGGAAATGGTCTTTAGACAGGTGGATGTTTAACTTTCGATGAAGAAGCACCGATCAAACGAATTGTTCCATCCCTCTCCGGAAATGCAAAAAAAGCCCGGACAAAAAAATGCCCGGGCCTGGATATCTCAACTCACACAAAGTGTGGAATTAGGTCAAAGAATACCTTCTGAATTCAGTAACAGTAAGGTCTTTATCGGCACTCTGCAGGTATTGTTTAATGGACATTTTGTTGTCTTTCACAAAAGCCTGTTCAAGCAGAGTATTTTCCTTGAGGAATTTGCCGAGCCTTCCCTGGGCAATTTTGTCAAGCATCTCTTCAGGCTTGCCTTCATTGCGGGCCATATCACGTCCGATCTCAAGCTCTTTATCGAGCACATCCTGAGGTACTGAGTCGCGATCCACGGAAACCGGGTTCATAGCAGCAACCTGCATGGCAACATCTTTGGCCATTTGGTCATCAACATCAGATTTGTTAAAACCAACGATGGTAGCCAGCTTATTTCCCGGGTGGATATAGGCAACCACTTTTTCTGCCTCAATGATATCAAAATAGGCCAGTTCAAGCTTTTCGCCAATCACACCAATCTGCTCGGTAATCACGTCCTTCACAGGATTTCCGTCCAGTTCCAGTTCGTTGAGTTCTTCCAGGGTGGTAACCCCTTTCTGAAGACCGAGATCAAGGATGGATTGGGCCAGAGCAACAAAACTGTCGTTCTTGGCCACAAAGTCGGTTTCACAATTCAGTACAACCAAAGCCCCTTTTTTGGCGTCAGCCGTTACTTTGGCGAGGGCAACACCCTCGCTGGCTTCCCTGTCGGCCCGTTTGTTGGCCACAGCCATGCCTTTTTTCCGGATGGATTCAACAGCTTTATCGAAATCGCCGTCGGCTTCGGTAAGGGCTTTTTTGCAGTCCATCATGCCGGCGCCGGTCAATTTTCTGAGTTTACTTACATCAGCAGCAGTAATAGCCATGATATATGATTTAAAGGTTATTAATAAGATCAGGGCCCGGCAATCCGGGCCCCGTCAAACAACACTACTCTTCGTTCTTTTTATTTTCTTCCTGAGAAACCTCTTCTTTGTTCTCCTTCGGAGCGGAAGTTTCTTCTATATTCTCCTTCGGAGCGGAAGCTTCTGAAGTTTCTTCTTTGTTTTCCTCTTCGGGAGGGGTGGATGAGGAAGCTATGGGTTGTTGCTTCTCACCTTCAGATTTTCCTGAACCGGTATCTTCTTTCCGGGCTCTGGTGCGGCGTCCTTCGCCTTTCTTACCACCTTTTTTCTCACCCTGAGGTTCTTTGTCTTTCTCTGCCTTCCGCTCGGCCAGACCTTCTTTAATGGCCTGGGTCATGGTGTCAACGATCAGCTCGATGGAGTTGGAAGCATCATCATTGGCCGGGATAACATAATCCACATTCCGGGGATCGGAATTGGTGTCTACCATGGCAAACACAGGAATGTTCAATCGCTGGGCTTCTCTTACAGCAATATGTTCTTTCATCACATCTACGACAAACATGGCAGCAGGCAGACGATTCAGGTCTTTTATACTGCCCAGGGTCTTTTCAAGCTTGGCCCGCTGACGTGTGATCTGAAGCTTTTCTCGCTTAGAGAGACGATTCCAGGCATCTTCGCCCATCAGTTTGTCGATGGAAGTCATTTTCTTGACGGCCTTCCGAACGGTAGGGAAGTTGGTCAACATACCACCTGACCAGCGCTCGGTAACGTAAGGCATGTTGACGGCACCAACTTTATCGGCAATAATATCTTTTGCCTGCTTCTTGGTGGCAACAAAAAGTATCTTGCGGCCAGATTTAGCGATTTGCTGAAGCGCGTCGGCAGCTTCATCAATTTTAGCTGCGGTTTTATGCAGGTCTATGATGTGGATCCCGTTGCGCTCCATAAAAACATAGGGGGCCATAGCAGGGTTCCACTTTCTCTTGAGGTGGCCGAAATGTACACCGGCCTCTAATAATTGATCGAAATTAGTTCTGGGCATCTTGTTTTTTTTAACGTTTACATTCTGTGTCAAGCAACCATTAAGTAGTCCGTAACGCGGAATCTTAACAGTTTAGATACTAAACGTACCAGACGGTTATTAACGCTTGCTAAACTGAAATCTTTTCCTTGCTTTGGGCTGGCCGGGCTTCTTCCTTTCCACGACACGTGAGTCGCGGGTTAGAAAACCTTCAGCCCGCATAAGGGGTTTGTTCTCTTCATTTATTTTGACCAGAGCTCTGGCAATGGCCAGGCGGGTGGCTTCAGCTTGTCCTTTGATCCCGCCACCTGTAAGGGTCACTTTAATATCGTAATCACCGGTTACCTGCAAGGCATTGAGTGGTTGTTTTACGATATACTGAAGTGTCGGGGTGGGAAAATATTGCGACAGCTCTCTTTTGTTGACGGTGATCTGACCTTTACCCTCGTTCACATAGATGCGGGCAATGGCCTCTTTCCTTCTTCCAATGGCATTAATCACTTCCATACTGCTTATTTAATCGTATTAATATCAATTACCTTCGGTTTCTGGGCCTCATGCTTGTGTTCGCTGCCTGCATATACGTGCAGATTGCGAAGCAACTGACTCCCAAGCTTGTTTTTGGGCAACATGCCTTTGACAGCACGTTCAACCAGCCGTGCCGGATCTTTGGCATACATCTCGGCGGGTGTTGTTGAACGTTGCCCCCCCGGGTAGCCGCTGTGCGAAAAGAACACACGATCGCTCCATTTTTTACCGGTCAGCTTCACTTTGTCGGCATTCACGATAATCACGTTATCGCCACAATCCAGGTGAGGCGTATAGTTCGGCTTGTACTTACCGCGCAGCAGTTTGGCAACGCGTGTACTTAAACGACCGATCACCATATCGGTGGCATCTACAACAACCCACTCCTTATTAATGGTAGCTTGTGAGGCCGATTTTGTTTTGTAACTTAAAGTATCCACAGTCTTCCTCTTTTGAAAATTAGACCTACATAAAAAATTCCATTAGCACAAAAATTTCCCTTCCACTCTACACCGGAATCGGGCAAGACCGGTATTGACGGATCATCTGAGGGACAATTTCTTGTGTTGTTCAGCATGGATAATAACCGGCCGCAAAAGTAAAGCTATTTTTATTAAATACCAATATTTTACGAACAAAATAAACTGCTACTTTTGCTGGTCGGAAAAAGCAAAATGATGGAAAACCACGAAAAATACATGAACATGGCTGCAAAAATGGCTGAAGAAAACGTGACCAAAGGGGGCGGTCCTTTCGCAGCCATAATCGTACGCGGCAATGAAGTGATCGCTACCGGATGCAACGGGGTTACCACCAAACATGACCCGACAGCCCACGCAGAGATCGAGGCCATCCGTCAGGCGACGGAAAAGCTGGAAACATATGATCTCTCCGGTTGTACGATCTATGCCAGTTGCGAACCGTGCCCCATGTGCCTCGGTGCCATATACTGGGCACGTCTCGATGCCATTTTTTTTGGCAATACCAGACATGATGCTGCCGGGATTGGGTTTGACGACGAGTTCATTTACCGGGAACTGGACAAACCAGTCACAGAACGGTCAATCCCTGCCAAACAGATTGTTACCGGAAATATAAAAAGGCCATTTAAACTCTGGATGGAATACCCCGAACGGAAAGAATATTAATTTACCATGCGTCTCTCCCGTAATTTTTTCTCTCGTGATGTATTGAAGGTGGCCCCGCAACTTCTGGGTAAAGTGCTCGTACGAAGATTCGCGGATGGCAGGGAGATGCGTCTCACCATCAACGAAACCGAAGCCTACAGGGGTGAAGAGGACCTGGGATGCCATGCCAGCAAAGGGCGGACACGCCGGACCGAAGTAATGTATCACCACGGCGGGTTGGTCTATGTCTATCTTATTTATGGAATGTACTGGCTTTTGAACTTTACAACCGGCCAGGAAGGCCACCCCCAGGCTGTATTGATACGTGGATCCTATGAAATAAAGGGGCCGGGCCGGATCGGAAGGGCGCTGCAACTGGACAAATCGTTCTATGGGGAAGATCTCATTACTTCCGACCGGTTATGGCTTGAAAAGCCTGGAGGAAGAAATGAAACACCGGTCTTTATCGCTTTCCCCCGCGTCGGCATCGATTATGCCGGAGAAGTGTGGGCCGGAAAATTGTGGCGATTCAAAACCGACCGGTGATTTTCCGAAAATGATGGAACCTTTAAGACAATAGTTCAGGTTAAAAAAACTCCGCTTCAGTCAGAAAAAACTCCGGACTGAAGGATACCTGCAACCCAGCTGCAAAATCAAAATTTTCATTCGGAACATCGTAATATCCTTCCAGAAGAAAAGAAAATTCTATTTTTTTCATGAAGGTACGGTGATAGCCTGCTTTGCCGGTCAGCAACTCCCGGCGTGGAACATAAAGCCCTTCGCGAACTGGCGACACCGACTGGAACAGGCCACTGCCTCTAAGAGCCACAAAATCATTTCCCCTGAAATAACCGGCCAAATAGTTAAACCTCCCTGATTCGGCAACAGCTCCGACATACCAGGCATCGCCGGTATTGACATCCATGGGGCCAACCTCGTTTATATTGCGGTAAGTGAGCCGGTAACCAAACAAACCGGTCTTATGGACCACTCCCCCGGATGTATGTTCAACACGGGTGCCCGCGGCTACATTAAGTGAAGTCTGCACAGGCCGTGGATAATCACTGATCTCCCCTCCCCTGTGCACAGCGATCATGTTTACCGGCAGACTTACCTGCCAGGAACCGGACGTCTCAAGTAACTCGGGATGAGCACTAAGACCGGCAGTAAACTTTTCGGGATAATCGTCTCCCTGACGGATGAATTGTTCCCAGTCAATCCAGGCATCCAGCCATAACCACGGGCGCTCTACCAGAAACTGAAGGCCGTTCTCAACAGGACGGGTGTATTGACGTTCCGGATCAAAAAGCGGCTCGATCAACCGATGGTGAACATGTCCCCGCAACGATCCCATAATCAAATCTACCGAAGGTGATAATTTCAGATGTGCCGACAAAACCGGCCGGATAAGATTGTAATGATCCAACCCGCTGTATTGCTGCAAAAAAACGCCAGCCCTCAATCTCAATCGCCGGCCGGCAAAATACGTCAAGGCAGGCTGTAAGCCGTAACCAATCAGAGTATAACCCTGCATCAGGGGAGTTTCATACTCATTGTTTTTGACAAAATTGGTGTTTTCAATATCAAAAAATAACTGATGCGCGTGCTCTTCATTGAAGACGGTATCATTACGACCAGTAGTATACGGATATTGGGCGCTGGCAAAAATGGTCAGACCGACCAGAAATGTTAGCGTAAGAAAACCCCTTTTATCTGAATGCGACATAATCTGTAAAAAAATTAAATATGGCTTGACCAGTAACTCACCCCTTATACTTATTCCTGAAAGAAAGGTTATGCCGGCCTATTTATGATGGCATTCAATATCATTTTCTGCCCCGCTTTCTATCTGAATGGTGGCATGTGATATCCGAAAACGCTTGTACAGCATATCCTGAACACCGGCCAAAAACTCATCGTTCCCTCCACCGGGCACAATCAAATGTACAGAAATAGCGGTTTGGTTGGTACTCAATGCCCAAACATGAAGATCATGGGAATCTTCCACCCCCGGATAGTTGTTGAGCGCTTCCCGAACTTTCCGGATATTGATGCCTTTGGGAACAGCATCCAGCGCCAGATCCACCGAATCGACAAACAAACCCCATGTGCCCCAGAGAATAACAGCAATAATGACAAAACTTACGAGGGGATCAATCCAGTTGTAGCCGGTTACATTAATCAAAAAACCCGCCACCACCACTCCGAGTGAAACGCCGGCATCAGCAGCCATATGAAGGAAAGCCCCCTTTATGTTCAGATCATGCTTCTGCCCCTTCACAAAAAGAAGCGCTGTAATGGTGTTGATAACCACTCCTATGGCAGCGACGATCATCACACGCGTTCCTCCCACCGGCTGAGGGTCGAGTATTTTCTCGAAAGCGTCCTTACCGATGAAAAAAACGGCCACAAACAACAGCATGGCATTCAGAATAGATGAAAGGATGGTTGACCGCTGAAGTCCGTAAGTATATTTCCCCTTCGGTTCTCTCCCCGCCAGACGAAAAGCCCCCCAGGCTAGAAAGAGCCCGAGAACATCACTGGCGTTATGCCCGGCGTCAGCAAGTAAAGCCGACGAATTGGCAAGCAATCCGTAAAAAACTTCGACACCGACAAACACCAGGTTAAGACCGATGCCTATGGCAAAAGCTCTTCCATGGGTTATATGAGAAGGCGCATGCGACATACTATCTCGATAATTTGATGATCCGGACAGCCCCCCACAGAACCAAACCAAAAACTATGGTTCCGGTGATCAGGTCGGGAATGGCCGATTCGGTAAAATAAACAAGTCCCGCCGAAAGAATGATCCCTGTATTAATGATGACATCGTTGGAAGTACATATCATACTGGCCTGAACATGGGCCCCTTTACTCCGTGACTTCTGAAGCAGATAGAGACTGGTTGAATTGGCGATAAGTGCCAGGACCGAAACAATAATCATGGTTCTGAATTCGGGGAATATCTCGGTGCCCAGAAAACGGCGGACCACTTCCATCAATCCCATGGTTGCCAGCACCAACTGCAGATACCCACTCACGGCAGCAACACGCTTTTTTCGTACCAGGGCAGCCCCAACGGCCCAAAGACTCAGACCGTAAACAAACGCATCGGCAAGCATGTCCAGCGAATCAGCCACCAACCCCATGGAACCCGACAGCCAGCCGGCAATCATTTCGCCTACAAAAAATACGGCGTTAATGATCAATACCGCCCAAAGCATTTTTCGCTCCCGAACATTGGTCAGTTCATGTGCAACTTTCCCCGAGTGATCAGACTCAGACAATAAACGGCCGCCCATATTAAGAGACCCGATAAGGGGTGTTATATCCCCTGCATCCCCTTCATGCAATACTTCAAGGTTCCGTTCTTCCAGGTCAAACTCCAGCTTTTTCAATCCCCTAACCCCCTCCAGCTTCATTCGGATGATACGCTCTTCTGCAGGACAGTCCATGCCGGGAATATGATATTGTAATTTCTTCATCGGCTCAAAAATAAAACATTACGAATAAAGATAACCAACAACTCCCCCTTCTGGTTGAAAAATACCAACATTTTGGGATGTCAACAGAGATCCATGAAAATCATGTTCAATTGAAAAATGGTGTGGAAGTTATTATCTTTGAAAAACAAATATATCGGTGAGAATAGAGTGTTTATCAAAAATAACCGGCAAAAACCAGATAACCGAAATACACAATTATGCAAAAGATAACTGTACAACTAACCGGCAAACAATCTCTGGGTGCCTTGCGCAAACTGGAAAACGAGCATCTGATAAAAATAGTGGATGAGCCTGATTATAGCGCATGGGCTGTTCCCGGCGACCCCATTGATAAAGAAGATTTTATCAAATGGGTTAAGTATGCTGAAAACTCCCCAACCGTTACCCTAAATGAAGCCAGAGATATATGGAATATTCAGAAAGAAAATCTGAAGAACAATACTCGCTCAGAATAACCTCTTTTGCCCTAAAAAACCTTGACCAAATTACCGGTTACATTGCTTTCATCAAGCATGAACCCCAAAGCGCAATAAAGGTCGGGGACCGTATTTTTGAAAAAATAGAACAAATTGGCAATAATCCGCTGGCTTTTAGAGAATGTGAAGAGATCCGGACCAAATCCAAAATATACCGAAAAGCCATTTGTCTTAGCTGGCAAATCGTCTTCAGAGTCAGAAAAAAACAAATCACTGTCCTTGGAATCATCCATTCAAATAGAAAAAGGTCTTATATCAAAAAACTTCGGAAAATTAAATAGTTTCTGTCCATAAAGTCCCATTTACTGCGTTACGCCTGCCTGGCGGGTCATGAAAAAGAAACATACTGGTGTTTTGATATAAAACCACTAAGACAGATGGTTCCTTTTTTACAAAACGGCAGACAGGCTTGCCCGAAAATTGCTCATTTACGTGAGTAAACTGCGCATTTTCGGGCTACGCAAGCCTTGTAAATGGACCTTTCTGAACAGAAACATAATTACTAACACAGGTTGCCCTTTTTATAGACGGGCACCGAATAACTCCCGCTCTCTTTTATGTGGACAGACCTCGGATATCTTGGCCTTTTTATAGCCAGCTTTTTAGCAGCAACCATCATTCCTTTCAGCTCCGAATTTGTGTTAAGCGGGGTACTTGCAGCCGGGGGTGACCCGGCATTAAGCCTGCTCACTGCCACCATGGGCAACTGGACAGGCGGGCTGACCTCATACTGGATCGGGTGGCTCGGCAATTTTGAATGGATCGAGAAATACCTGAAGGTGCCCCGCCACAAACTTGAAAAATGGAAGGCAAAAGTGGAAGGCAAAGAGGCATGGATTGCATTCTTTTGCTGGCTTCCGGGTATCGGCGATGTCATTGCCATTGTACTGGGACTGCTCAAAACCAATTTCTGGCTGACCAGCATAGGGATGCTGATCGGGAAAGCCCTCCGCTACCTGGTGTGGGGCCAAATGACGCTGGGGCTGCTGGATTTTTTCGGATCTGCTTAACAGATATTTCCGTCAGGACTTCACTTAGAGCGAAACCCTCAATCGAAAAGTCCCATCTCCCGCATCAAAAAGGAAGCATTCAACTTCTGACTGATCCCCGGTTTTAGCTGATAATCGAAGGTGAGTTGATTCCCTTCCAACTCCACTTCAAAACAATAATTGGTGGCCACATCCGGGTATTTCGTTTCCAGGCTTCCGATTTCGAGGTCATGAGTGGCCACGACCACAACAGCACCAAGGCGGATCAGCTTTTCCAGGAATCCCATAGAACCATGGTGCTTATCCTTACTGTTGGTGCCCCGTAAAATTTCATCCAGAATCACCAAAGTGGGCGGGTGGCTCTCCACATGCTCCGCAATGCGTTGCAATCGCTGCAATTCAGCATAAAAATAGGATTCATGCCGCACCAGGGAATCCCGGATGTTAATGCTGGAACGAATATCACAGGGGGTGAATCGGAGCTCTTCTGCACAAACGGGCGCACCATTCATCCCCAGAATCAAATTGACCGCAAGGGTTCGCAAAAATGTACTTTTACCGGCCATGTTGGCACCTGTAATCACCAAAACCTTTGGCTGACCTGCAAACGACACATCATTTGGCACACACTCCCGGGCCGTCAGAAGCGGATGGCCCACCCCTTTGGCATCCAAAGTAAAATCCCCTGTCTGAAGTTTCGGAAAAACCAGGCGCCCACGGTTGTTAAATGCAAAGGTGGCATAACCGGTCAGGGCATCGAACTCTGCCAGAGCATCGAACCAGGCGGGAACTTCTTCCCGGTGTTGCGTTTTCCATTTTTCGAGGGCAACAAGTATGTGGAAATCGAAAAGAAATAAGATGTTCAAGAGGGTCCCCATAATAAGATTAAGGCGGTAATCAAATTTTTCCAGCAAGCCAAAAAGGTTCTTTAATGCCTCACCGGCGTCTGATTTCCCTCCGGTAAAGCTACTCTGCTTTTCTTTCAGGAAGGATGAACGGAAAGGTTGATGTGCAATAAGGCTGATCAAGCCTGAATATTTTTTTAATATGCCGGCACTTCTGCCTAACCGATGGTGGGCCCACTTCATGGTTCTCCTTTTCATTCCTGCTATAAAAAACGGGCCAAAAACAGGAACCAACAAGGAATTGACACCAAACACCCCGGCAATGACAAAGCCCACCCATGCAATGAAAAATACCGGCCAGACCATGCCCGCGATCTTCATCAACCGGACTTTCGGATCAGAAGCATCAAGCCATTCCTTTAATTTGCTGACCTCATCCTTTTTCATGGCTGAAACAAGTCCCAGAGACCGAAAATCTTCGATGAAACGGGGCAATTGCGACAAGTCGGAAACAGCTTCCTGTCTGGCTTCAATGATTTTGTTGTTTTTTTCCCACCGGCACAAACCCCGTGCAAAAGCTTCTTTCCCGGGGCGCGTCACACTGCGATTCAAATACTGAAAAAGCGATCCTGGTCCAAACAGGTCAAAATCCCCGGTCAATCCGGGTTCCAGAGATGTAAACTCACGACCATCTTCAAATTGCCCGTATTGATGATCAAGGTATTTAAGCTCATCCTCATTTACTTTCAGCCGGGCATGAAGCATCTTCTGCTTCTTCTTTAATTTCAGGTCATACCTGACTGAAAGCAGAAAAAGCACAAAAAACAAAACAGACAACCATATAAATAAGTCATCATAACCGGATTTGATGATCCAAAGCCCGGTGACCACAAAAGCTACAAAGGTTAGCAAACGGGCAGGAAAAATGAGTTTGAAGGAACGATGAAGCCGATTGATCTGGGCGTTCAGCTCTTCAATGCGTTCCTTGTAATGTTGACGAACTGTATTTTCGGGTTGATTCATTTCTTTTTTGTGGTGCAATATAATGATTCGTATGTTTTTATGGATATTGTTCCAGAAAGATTGAGGGTTTCACTTGAAGTGAAGCCCTCATTCCCTGGGACAAGAAACCAAAAATTCAGAATATCGGGTTTAAAGTTTACTGAGGGCTTCACTTCGAGTGAAACCCTCAGTTATTAATAAAATAATTCAAAGGACTTTTTTGTCCTTTTATATATTTCAATTATATTTGCAATATCAACACATAAAACAAAACGCTATGCAACTAAACGAAAATACCATTGTCGGAGATGTGGTCCGCACAAGTTTTAAAACCGCTCCACTGTTCGAGCAAAACCGAATCGACTTTTGCTGCGGCGGCAACATATCGCTGAAAGAAGCCAGCAATAAAGCGGGTGTAGATGTTCAGGCCCTCATCGCGGACCTCAATTCCGCCATGAAGGAGGAAGATTTCGATGCCCGTTTCATCGAAAGTCTTTCACCGGACCAACTGGCCGATTACATTGAAAAGCGGCACCACAGTTACGTGAAAGAGAAGATCCCGTTCATCAAGCAAAAACTGCAGAAGTTGTGCGACGTTCATGGAGGCAACCATCCGGAACTTTTCAAAATATCTGAATCGTTCGAAGAGGGCGCCGGCAACCTCAGTATGCACCTGATGAAGGAAGAATTGGTCCTGTTCCCCATGATCAGAAAGCTAACTAAGGCAAAAGACGGGGAAGCGGTGGATCTGAAACAATTCGGTGATGTGCAGTCCCCCATAACCGTCATGCTTGAAGAGCACCAGACCGAGGGAGACCGGTTCGATACCATTTCAGAACTGACCAATCAGTATCAAACCCCGGAGGACGGCTGTGAAACCTACGAAGTCACCATGAAGAGCCTGCAGGACTTTGAACAGGATCTTCACCGCCACATTCATCTGGAAAATAACATTCTGTTTCCTGAGGCTATAAAAATGGAAGAGGAACTGACCGGAAAACAGTAAAGGGACTATAAAACCAGTCTGATTGAGGTAAGTGGATACTAAAACCGGGTAACCAATTGAAAAAATGTATCTTTGCCGGCATCACCAACAATGATCTTGTTTCATGCTTTCAAAAAGTTCGGAATACGCCATCAGGGCCATGGTTTCAGTACAGCTGAAAAACTGGGAAGGCAGACGCCCGGGTGTGGAAGATGTGGCTAAACACATCGAAGCGCCTGTGGCTTTTACGGCCAAAATCCTGCAGCCGCTGACCCGCCACAAACTCCTTCATTCGGCCAAAGGCCGGGGAGGCGGTTTCTTTTTTTCCGGCGAAGATCCTGCGGTAACGCTTTTTGAGGTCATTAAAGTGATCGAAGGAGAGGACCTTTTTCACCGGTGTGGCTTCGGCATGAAAAATTGCAGCGAGGACAATCCCTGTCCACTTCATCACCAGTACAAAGAAGTCAGAGACGGGTTCAAAAAAATTGTCAAAAACGCGACGGTCCAATCCCTGGCCGAAAAGATCAGGAACGGAGAAGCGGTGATGAACAATGTGATATAGGGGCCTAAGGGCCCCCTAAATCCCCCCAGGGGGGACTTGGCATGGGGGATAGCCTGTCACATTCGACAAGCTGCAAAATGAGAAATGGCAGAAACCCGTTCACCCTACATCAAAAAAACCTGACACGCTTTTTCTTTTATGGCAAAAGGAAAAATCTATAAAAAACTTCACCGCTGGCCGGGACTTATATTGTCTTTCATCCTGCTGTACTACGGGATTACCGGCATCTTTATGAACCACCGGGCATTTTTTTCGGGCATTGATGTGCCGCGAACAGCCCTGCCCGAAGTTTATAGCTATGAAGACTGGAGCAACAGCGCCCTGAAGAGCAATATAAACGTGTCGCCCGACAGCATCCTGATCTATGGAAATATCGGCGTGTGGGCCACCGATTCCTCATTTTCGGAATACCGGCCTGTCGACAAGGGATTGCCCGACGGAGTTGACAACCGAAAGGTTTTTGATCTCCACCGCGATCATGAAGGACATTTGTATGCAGCTACTCAATTCGGCCTGTTCGGGTTTGATGAAACGGAACAGACATGGAAACGGTTTCCACTGGATGTGGACATCAG
>JAWOCV010000300.1:0-6798 GCA_046483585.1 Marinilabilia sp. | reverse complement strand
ATTCTAAACTCACCGAAATACAAATCAGCAGACCCTAGCCTCGGATGTTTGGGTCATTAAAAAATTGGTTATTGGAATTTATTTGAAATTTGGTGCTTGTTATTTGGAATTTGTTATCTAACCCACATATTCCTCTAAAAACCAATTTATCATACACAACCTTTCGCCCCCTTGCATTATTTCTCATATTTTTCTTAATTTTATGGTTCTTTTCACGGAATAGCGTTATAAAACCAAAAAACAGTGAGGCAATTATGGAAAATGTTGATGTATTGACCCAGGTGAAAAACAAAGCCAATACCTGGCTTGAAGGCGATTTTGATGAAGAAACCAAAAAGCAGGTAAAATATCTGCTTGAAAACGATGAGCAAGAACTGATAGACGCCTTCTATAAGTATCTCGAATTTGGTACCGGCGGTTTAAGAGGTATTATGGGAGTAGGAACCAACAGAATGAACATTTATACCGTTGGAATGGCAACGCAAGGTTTGAGCAATTATCTTCACAAAAAATTTTCTGATCTAAACCAGATAAAAACGGCCATTGCCTACGATTCCAGAAACAACAGCAAACTGTTTGCGGAGAAAGCCGCCAAAGTTTTAACGGCCAACGGAATCAAAGTGTATCTTTTCGACAAGCTCCGGCCAACTCCCGAACTGTCTTTTACAATAAGACATTTGAACTGCCAGGCTGGCATTGTGATCACTGCCTCGCACAATCCGAAAGAATATAACGGTTACAAGGTTTATTGGGAGGACGGAGGTCAGATCGTACCCCCCCACGACAAAAACATCATCAGCGAGGTACAAAAGATCAGTGACATAAGCCATGTCAATTTTAACGGGGATGAAAACAAAATCGAGATCCTCGGGAAGGACATCGATGAAACTTACCTTGACAAAATTCATACGCTTTCATTGAATCCTGAGGTCAACAAAAAACAAAGTGATCTGAAGATCGTTTACACGCCTTTGCATGGTACGGGCATAGATCTGATCCCAAAAGTGCTGGAAAAATTCGGGTTCAGGAATGTGATTCATGTACCCGAGCAAGATGAGATCAGCGGTGATTTTCCCACGGTTCATTCACCCAATCCCGAAGAACATGCAGCGATGAAGATGGCGCTTGAAAAAGCCGAACAAGAGGATGCTGACCTGGTAATGGCCACAGACCCAGATGGCGACCGTGTTGGGCTGGCAGTAAAAAATAAACAGGGCCAACTGGAGATCCTAAACGGTAATCAGGCCGCTTCCCTCCTGATCAACTATCTGCTCTCTCAATGGAAAGAGAAAGGAAAATTAACTGGCAACGAATACATCGTAAAAACCATAGTCACCACAGAACTGCTGGCTGATATTGCCGAAACATACGGTGTAGAGTGCTATGACACACTCACCGGTTTCAAATATATAGCAGACAAGATTAAGCAGCTCGAAGGCAAAAAAACCTTCATCGCTGGCGGTGAAGAAAGTTATGGTTATCTGGCTGGCGATTTTGTAAGGGATAAGGATGCGGTAATCTCCTGTGCCCTGCTTGCTGAAACAGCCGCATTTGCAAGGGAAAACGGCAGATCCCTGATTGACCAGCTTATTGACATCTACCTTGAACACGGTGTTTTCAAAGAAAGGCTGAAATCGGTAGAGAAAAAAGGCAAGGAAGGGGAAGAAGAAATCAGAAAGATGATGGATCAGTTCAGGAACAATCCGCCCGATTCCATCAACGGGGAGGATCTGATGCTGATACACGATTACCAGAAACAAAAAACTTTTGATCAGCTCAGTCAGCTCCGTTACGAGATTCATCTTCCCAAATCCAATGTATTGCAGTTCATTTTGAAGGACGGAACCAAAATTTCCATGCGCCCGTCGGGTACAGAACCCAAGATCAAGTTCTATTTCAGCGTAAACGACAAACTTGAAAAACGGGAGGATTTCGACAAAGTGGACAGAATGCTCGAAGAGCGAATTGATAACATCATCAACGAATTAAAAATCCAATAAAAACAACACAATATGCAATCACATAGAAAAGAGCTTTGGTTCAACACCAAGCACCGCAGGGAATTGATAAACATCACTTCGGATGTAGAAAGAGAAGTTCGCGAAAGCGGCATTCAGGAAGGTTTTGTGCTGGTAAACGCCATGCACATAACAGCCAGTGTATTCATCAACGATGATGAGTCGGGTCTGCATCAGGATTTCGAAAACTGGCTCGAAGGCCTGGCACCGGAAAAACCCTATGATCAATACAATCACAACACAGCAGAAGACAATGCCGATGCCCATCTGAAAAGGACTGTTATGGGCCGCGAAGTAGTGGTAGCCATTACAGACGGCAAGCTCGATTTCGGACCCTGGGAGCAGATCTTCTACGGCGAATTCGACGGCAAACGAAGAAAAAGGGTGCTCGTGAAGGTCATTGGGGAATGATTGAACGGTTACTGTTAGGTTGTCAATTTAGTGATTAATTCATTGGTCATTGGGTAATTTGACAGGATCCGACAGCTATCGGATTTGAATGTTTGATGGTTTGACAGGAATTTGACAGGAGTTTGACAAGAAAAAGTTTGAGGGTTTAACGGGAATTTTTATATAGAGTCATGCCAGGCGTAACTCGAAACATGCCTTGGTGTGACTCAAATATTCACGTGCATGATTATTTGGTTTGATGACAAGTTATTGTCATTGATGGCCATTAAGTGAACATTAGGTGGTCATCCCTGCCTACAGGCGGACGTCGAAAGCCGGACAAGCTCCCGGGTATCCCCAGAAATTAAAAGTTGTTACTGGCAGCACGAAGCTGTTGGAAAACCGATGTAGACAGGATGATAAGGCTAAAAGCATTCGGCCGGTTGTTTGGCACCCCGTCTGACCGGTTTTCAGATACACATGCCCGGACAAGCTTCCGCTTCCGGGCCTTTCAACCTCAAAAAAAATTTAATCATGCATCCCGGTCGAACGGGTTAACGTAGGCAACAGAAGAGCAGGGATATGGCAAATTGATGCTAAAGAAATAAAAGGCATAATCCACACTTTTACCAAACGTTGCGTTTCACGATTAAAGAAGCCAGCAAAGAAGATCCATTTATATGACGATTCAGATATATTTAGTTTTAGCTTTAACCCTGATTATCCACTTGATAAGTACACTTTCATATTCTGTGAGGATTGTTGGAATTAGAACAAGGAAAATCGCCATATCTTTTTCCCTTTTTAACGTAATGGTGTTGATCTCCAGGACTTCAAATTCGTTTCAGGCACCGTTTAGCCAAGTGGATTGAAAATCATATTCGATTAGGACAAAATCCAGGTAAAGAGGAGTTTCGATTAATATTGATAATGACCACGATTGCAACGATTATCGGTGGATTTTTGATTCCCACATTTCAAAGGATCTTAACGCGGGCAGTTAATAGATTTAGTCTGCACAAATCTGTACCCCCCGATTATTACTCCATGGATTCGCAAAATCAGGAATCAGACAGTTTAGACACGAAATGACAATTCCAAACAAGAAAAATTTTCCATTATTAAGACTCATTCTAAAAAGACAAAAACATTGGTGCCCATCTTGTTGTTTTCCTAATATTGTTTTCTGATAAATAAAAATGATTCTTATTTAAGATTTAACTAAAACTAAATAATTATGGAACACCAATCTAGCAAATGTCCGGTTACCGGAGCAACAAGCAAACAAGTCGCTGGTAGCGATACCCAGGGGCCTAAACAGCTAAATCTGGATATACTGCGCCAGCATTGCCCCCATTCTAATCCTATGGAGGCGGATTTCAACTATGCCGAAGAATTCAAAAAACTGGATTTGAAAGCCGTGAAGCAGGATCTTCATAAAGTTATGACCGATTCCAAAGACTGGTGGCCGGCAGACTGGGGCCACTATGGAGGACTCTTAATCCGGATGGCCTGGCACAGTGCGGGCACGTACCGTATAGCCGATGGCCGGGGAGGAGGAGGAACCGGTAATCAGCGTTTTGATCCGGTCAACAGTTGGCCGGATAACGTGAGTCTTGACAAGGCAAGACGCTTGCTCTGGCCTGTTAAACAAAAATATGGCAGGAAAATTTCCTGGGCCGACCTGATGATCCTGGCGGGCAACGTTGCTTTGGAATCCATGGGCTTTAAAACCTTCGGTTTTGGAGGCGGTCGTGAAGATGTATGGGAACCGGAAAAAGACATTGACTGGGGACCGGAACACGAGTGGCTGGCCGACGAGCGCCACGATGATGAGGGGAACCTTGAAGGAAGACTTGCTGCCGACCATATGGGACTAATTTATGTAAATCCGGAAGGACCCAATGGCGAACCGAACCCGGAAAAATCCGCAAAATTCATTCGCCAGTCCTTTAAACGCATGGCCATGAACGATTATGAAACGGTGGCACTGATAGCCGGCGGACACACCTTCGGTAAAGTCCACGGTGCAGCTCCCGAATCACACGTTGGTCCAGATCCGGAATCAGCTCCTATCGAACAGCAAAACCTGGGATGGAAAAACAACTATGGTACCGGAAAAGGACCGGACACAATTACAAGTGGCCTTGAAGGTGCCTGGACCAAAAAACCCACTCAGTGGGATATGGGTTTCCTTGAAAACCTCTTCGAATATGAATGGGAGGTGACCAAAAGTCCCGGCGGCAAATACCAATGGAAGCCGAAAGACGAGGCTGCTCAGGAAACTGTACCGGATGCGCATATAAAGGGAAAGAAAAATGCTCCTATGATGCTTACCACGGACATCGCGCTGAAAGTGGACCCGGAATACGAAAAGATATCCAGACACTTCTATGAAAATCCAGAGGAGTTCGCGGATGCCTTTGCACGTGCATGGTTCAAGCTTGTACACCGGGATATGGGACCAAAATCCCGCTATCTCGGACCGGAAGTACCCGAGGAAGACCTGATCTGGCAAGACCCGGTTCCTGAGGTGAATCATACATTGATCGATGAAAAGGATATAGCTGAATTAAAAGACAAGGTAATGAATTCCGGGCTCTCGGTATCTCAATTGGTGTCCACCGCATGGGCCTCAGCATCAACCTTCCGCGGCTCTGACAAGCGTGGCGGCGCCAACGGTGCACGCATACGTCTTGAACCGCAAAAGAACTGGGAAGTCAATAATCCCAAACAACTCAGGAAGGTATTGAAGACACTGGAAGGCCTACAGGAGGAATTTAACAATGCGCAATCCGGAGACAAAAAAGTATCACTTGCTGATCTTATTGTACTGGCAGGATGTGCAGGTGTTGAAAAAGCTGCAAAGGACGCCGGTTATGATATAACCGTGCCATTTACACCCGGACGTACGGATGCATCCCAGGAATGGACGGATGTAGAATCTTTTAAGGTACTGGAGCCGGAAGCCGATGGTTTTCGCAACTACCACAAGAAGCAATATGCGGAATGCACCGAACAAATGTTGGTTGATAAAGCTCAGTTGCTGACACTAACTCCCCCGGAAATGACTGTTCTTGTAGGGGGCATGCGTGTGCTGAATGCCAATTTTGATCATTCCGGGTATGGTGTATTCACCAGGAACCCGGAAATGCTTACCAACAATTTCTTTGTTAACCTGCTCGATATGAATACGGAATGGAAACCCACTTCCGGTTCAAAAATAACATTTGAGGGATATGACCGGGAGTCAGGCAAAAAGAAATGGAAAGGAACACGGGCTGATCTCATCTTTGGTTCCAATTCAGAGCTCAGGGCCATTGCTGAAGTTTACGGAAGTGGTGATGGCCAGGAAAAATTCGTCAGGGACTTTGTCGCAGCATGGGATAAAGTCATGAACCTGGACCGTTTTGACCTGGCTTGATCTTGTAAGCAACACAAAACACACAAGATCAAAGTCCAATGTTTATAATAAAGGTGGCCGGAACCCAGGCCACCTTTATTTTTTTATTGGGTTTTTAAACTATACGATAAGGGGCCGGAATGGTAGTTGAAACATTCGGATATTTTTATCGAAATTTTTTGGGGGTGAAATATATGTGAATTGAACCTGGGATACGTTATACTAATAAGCCATTTTTAAGATTTTTATATTAAATATGTTAAACTCACCAAAAATACAGAGGAAAGGAGGGCAATTTTGGAGCTTTATAATTAATTAACAATTCAAAAATTAAAAGCCATGTCATTAATTGGATGTCCAAATTGCACCAGTCAAATTTCAGAAGAGGCAGAAAACTGTCCGAAATGTGGTTACCCCATCTCACCGATGGCCAAGCTAAAATGGGCCATACAACCCACCAAGCACAAGAAAACGGTTGTTGATGCCCAATCGGTTTACGCCTGGATCCTCATGATAATTGGTTTTATTGTTATCATCGCCCTCCCCTATGAAAGCGCCGGAGGTATAGTTATGCGAGCAACCGGTATAGCCTTTATCTTAATTGGATTGGTCTGGGGTTTTATTGTCGGACTGGAAAGATGGTGGAGTCACTAATTTCACCATTTTTCCAGAAATACATTTCAAAATCAATTAATTTACCTTTTCCCGGGTAAGCTTCCCTGGCTTTAAAGGTAGTTTATTGGATATTTATGTTTTTTCAGTAAAAAAATGCTTTCACTTTCAATGGAGTATGTATTTTTTTTATTATCACCCTAACTTGGAAAAGCCAAAACCAAACAGGGCATTTTCAAGCAATCTAATGTATCTCTGTTTTGGCTTTTCCAAGTTAGCAAGCAAAATTTATGAGGCATAAATTTTTTATAAATGTCATGATTCTTTCACATGCTTTAACCTTTTAAAAACTTGCCTCATAAATTTTGCCACAGT
>JAWOCV010000287.1:0-6132 GCA_046483585.1 Marinilabilia sp. | reverse complement strand
CTGCCATTCTCAATGTGTTGAGCTATATTGGTTCTGATTTCCGAAAAATCTGTGGCCCAAACTTTAGGCAATACATATAGAAAATGAGCAATTTCGGGTTCATTACTCAGAGTTCCTGTCTCAATATCAGTATCCGTCAAAGTGTAGTCGAAATCAACCTGCCATATATCAACAGGATGTTGTGGCGGCATTCCGTATTCCGACTCATCCCGGTCCACAACGGCTTGATTGTGCCATGGGTAATCTTCGTACAGCAATGGATAGATATGTTGCTGATACCAGCCGGCTTCAGACAATTGGGCGCTACCTCTGATCAAAGGATCAAAACCATCACCTCCCATTATTTCAGGCCCGTCAAACAGCTCACTGTCTTTAATTGTAGCTCCGGGGAAATCTATGCCTGCGCTGTAGTTAAACAGAAATCTTACATTCAGCTCATTGCCCGGGATTTTATCCAGGAATTTATCGTATTTACTGCTTCTAAAGTCAATTGAGTAAAACACCTTTTCTTCCTTTTCAGAAATACTGCCTTCAGCTTCCCTGGTCGTCACATCCGTATAAGAGCTATCATTTTGGGCCAATGCCCTTTCCGCTTCTTCGGACACATTCCTGTCCACTTCGTTGTTGTCGGAAAGCGGAATGTTTACAAGTTCGAAACGATACATGGTTTCATTGACGAGACCAGAAGGAACATCGGTTACAACTTCCCCGTTATCAGGTTTGTAAGTAAACTCTGAATAAATGGGTTTTCCGCCATTTACCGGAACCCACCGGGCTTTCTGTTCCCATCCGTCAACATTCCTGAAGAAGGGGGCCAGATCGGACTTAAAATCAATATAGGCAGTAGGGTGTTCTTTCTTGTAAAAATTGGTCATCCGGTCCACCGGGTAAGTCACATCCACATATTCAGAGGGAATTTCATCGGGCAATTCTCCTGTCTCGAAGGTCATTTCCTTACTCTCGATGTAAAGGTCTCCGTTATCATCCTTATACTGTTGCCATCTGCCATTGATTTTTTCATCGAAACTCACCTTAACCGAAACCTGATACTCTGTTTGAGGATCAAAAATGGTGGAGGGTGTAAAAGCCAGTGTATTTTTTTCAGAATTCCATTCGATCTTCCCTTCCTGCTTTTCACCACCTTGTGAGACCGAATACTCATGAAGATTGACCCGGAACTCACGGGTAAGGTCTTCATCTTCGGAGATTTTAAGTTTCTTGTCCACCGGTACATTAAAGACAGCCTGCGGTAACGTGAAAATGCCCACACCCTCGGCACCATCGGTTGGCGTAAGCCCCCCTATTATGGTCATGTCTGACAACTCTTCCGGCCCTGTTTTCAACTCACACTTTTCTCCTGCCGTTACTTCAAAACGGCAATTCCCCTTAACCATTCCACCAAGGATATTATATCTGCCTCCTACAACACCCTTCATCCATGTGGGGTTAGGCCCTTCAAGCCTGAGAGCCGCGGCTGTCTGGACATTGATAATGTCAAATTTTTTGGTGTTGCCAAAAACCGGGACCTTGATCCCGATCTTTCCGGAAAAATACCCGTAAGCCTGCCCTTTGGCAAACCAACCATCGATCCCAGGTTGGCCACTTCGTCCTACACACCTGGCTTGTTCACCACGATCAAGCAACATCGCGTCGAAACCGGTCCCGATGTCAAATGCGCCATAAAAGATCAAAAAGGTGACATCTCCTGTACTTATATCCAGGTGTGACCCGAAAGCGAGCCCATCACCCTTAATCAAATTATTCTCTTCTCTCTGCCCGTTGAAATCCTGCTGAGTCATGTTCAGGATATCCAGTACTTTTTTATTCATCAACATGGCCGAGGGAAGATCATGTCCGGCCATAAAATAACTCCGGCTTTCGGCAAGACCGATATAATCTAAGCCCACCGGGTCAGTTGGTGTTCCCACGTAAAGATGCCACTCATCCGGTTCATGATGAAAAGAAGCCCATCCGGCCCGGTTATTATTCCCGATTCCCTTAATGGCTCCGGCAATATTCACCCATACCTCCATGTCGGCATCAAAAGTATCATTCCTGTTATCTTTGAGAATTCTGACTTCCGCTTTCATCGGGGGAGTCGTTCCCAATGCCACATCTCCTCCACCGGCAACTTTTCCACTCATGGCTTTCATTTCATTGGCAGACATTCCCGGTATGGATTCCATCATAATAGCCTCTCCTTTGAAACGGACTTTCTCGATTCCCCCATGACGACTGAAATTTATCCCGAAATGCAATTTACTCTTAAGCATAGATTCATTCACTATACCTGCCTGCAATGCTGCACTGATGGATAGTCCTGAACGTCGGGCAGGAAGATACCGGACCCCGGATAAAGAGGTCACAGAAGTCCCTCCGGATGCGGCTTCCCCTGATGTCCGTTTCATCCCGTAACTCAAACCACCTCCAAAACCATTTATAATAAACGGACCGGCAGGAATTCCGGCATTTTCTCCAAGTGCCACGAAAGCATCTACAAAGTAGTAACGTCCATAATCTCCTCGTCCAAACATGCCGGCAACCTTTATCGACGTGCCTCCACCACTTTCATCCTCATCTCCCTCACTGTCAATCGTGCCACCAAACGAGGCTTCTAAATTTCCAAAAAAACCATCGCCGTATGTTGGATCGTCATCAAATAATTCAAGAGAGCCATGAAAACTGAATGCTCCTTTTTTCTTGCTGTCAACTGCAAAGCCCCCGACATCCAATCTCTTATATTGCCATTTCTCCCCTGAAAGGTCTGCCAACACCTTAAAATTCCCCTCGCCTTTAATGGCACATCCGTCCACAGGCGACAAATTGGCCTTTACATCAAAAGCAAAACCAGAAAGCTCTCCTTGTTTACGATAAGCAATATTATCGATGGTAAGAGGAAATTGGGCCAGCGAACTGGTTCCTATCCCATCAACTGATAAATATTCAACATCAAAATGCGGAGAAGCAGCGGATATTCGCATGCCTTGAAATTCCACACCAGGGACAGAAACCATCTTATTATCGGCATCCTTTTGTTTGCAACTAAAGGTCATGCTCCCGTCAAGCATAGCCGTTGGCTTGAATTTTCCATTAACTGCAGACACATCTATGCGGGAACTGGCATAAAGCTCAAGAGTGGCAGAAAAAGCATTGAAATCCACATTTTCGACAGGCGAAATACCGAAATGATAAGAACCGTCTTGATCAAGAAAAGCCTCATAATCAATGAAGGTATCGCTTCCGGGAAATTGTAACTGTCCATTAAAACCAAACAACTCAAACGACCCGGTCATAAAGCCAAGACTCAATTCATCAATGGAAAAAGGCCAGTCCCCAAGATTTCCCGATTCGGAAGACAATATTCCCCTGGCGGTCATCATACCGGTAAAACCGTTATCATCTATCAGGAGATCATTTGCAGTAAAAGAAACGGGCCTTTCCCGGCCTTCCCTGCTAAACTTTGAAGAAAGAAAAACGGTGGCTTCAGTGACAAATATACCACGCCACAAGGGTTTCTTTTCTCCTTCAAAACCGCCGGGATAATCCATAGGTAAAGCAAAATGCGGAGAATTCCTGCGATCACTGCAATCGAGCAAAGCGTTGTTGAATTCAAAATAGACATCATCAAAACCTTTGAGCTTAAAAGTGGGAACAGATATGTCGATGATTATATCATCCAAATCAGAAAAGGTGGTAAAAAAGTCAATGTTAATGGGTCCTTGTTCTTCTCCGCTATAACGATCAACTCTCACAAATCTGGAACTGTCCAAAGCTAAATTCCCGTTAAGGCCGACATGGTCCAACCCGTTACACCCCCACTCTGCGTAACTGCCTTCATTCCAGTTTAATGAGCCTCCTTTAAACAATCCGGCGCTCACCGGATTCATCAATTCCAACCGGAAGCTCTCGACTCCTCCGGAAAATGAATACCGCACATCTCTGGCATGAAACCGGATTTTTTCTCCATCCAGTGGATTTGTGATATACAGAAAAGCATTAAAAAGCGCATGATCAGAATATACACGGGATTCATACACGACAAGGGCAAAAGCCCCATCTGCCATTGACATTCCCACAGGAAGAGTGAAAAAGGAAGAAGAGTCCAGTTGTTCAACAAACCGGTCTTCCTCTTTGACCTTCTCCAAAATGGCATCAAACCGGTGTTCGTTTTCAGCGGTTACAGACCGGGCAGTATTCGGAGTATCGTGGTTCGGATCTGAAAGAGTTTCTACCTGAACATCATCAAATTCGCGTACATTTCCTTTTTCATACTCCTCCGAAGAAGATCTGTTTAATTCATTGACGGGATGGACATTGCTTTCATGAATGTTTTTTTCACATTTTGCCTCCCCTTTGTTCATGTGAGTTCCACCGGAAGAAAAAGAAGCAAAAGTTAAGATGACACAACAAAAAACAGCAATCTTGAGAAATTTATGTAATATAGGCATTTTCAGGGGGGTTGGGTAAGAAAAAAGACTGTTAAATCTCTCTCATCTCGTAATTGGAAGAGTGTTCGTAGATCCAGGCCCTTACCTTTTCCAGGGCATGACGATAATCGTTTGTCTGAAGGTTCCCGCCTTCATCGATCTGAACCGGAAATCCCTTGATGGCAGGAGCCACCACTTCCATCAACCGGTAGGCACAATTGATTTTGGAATTGCTGTCGGGATTGGGAGATGAGCAATTATTCCTGTCCTGGCATATAGCCGAAAACAAAAAATCCATGGCAGGTTTGTAGTGAATAAAGACAAGATCGGGAACGAGATGCTGCACCACCTCGTCGTTCATTCCCATTTTCCGCACCTGGTCCACACACCAGCGGGCCGACTTTTCATCACCTAATCGCCCCAGGGCCACATTAAGTGTCCAGCGGGTGGAAGAATCGACGGAGCCGGTCATCAGTAAGTGATTATAGTGTGAGGCAAGGTCCTTGAGGCCCAGCCTTGCTGAGAGCCGGACAATCTCCTTAAACGGAGTGTCTTTTTCAATGGCATGGGAAGAAATACGGTTGCGGGCCGAAACGGAAAAGACTTCTTTCGGGAATTCTTCAAGATAACCACAAACACTTTTCCGGTTGCCCGGATCATCATCAGAAAGCCCCGATAAAACAAGAAGATTAACGATTTCAGGATGAAACCGGGGATGTTCCCGTGTTATTCTATACAAAAACCGGTAGCCGTTCAGCCTTATCTGCCGGTTTTCATCACCGGCAATGGCCGAATCAAACCGGCGAATAACAGTATGAATTTCACGGTCATTCAAGTTCCTGATTTCTTGCCGGGAAAGTTGATCCTGAGTACGAATCTGTGCGATTAAATCCTTTGCCTGTAGAACATCTGAGGAAAAAGAAAAAACAGGAGAGAAAATCAACAAAATAAACACAAGTAGCGGGGTACGGGGTAAAGTTTGTCTCATAAGTAAGGTTTAGGTTTGGTTTATGTTTAGAGTTTGGTTAATACAAACCTAATAACCTTCAAAAAAACATCAAAAAATTTTTAAATATTTTTTACAAAAAAACATTATTGAAGAGGGAATTTCTGCTGACCCGGACCATCCAAAACCAGACCACACTCCCTCCTTATATTTTTCACTGCACTTCATTGATTGTGAGTGAAATAAAACAATATTTAATTCAACTACCGGTCACCACTGAAAAAATTTTTTCTATTTTCGGACCTTTTTGTCTTGTTTTTTTCAATATTTCCCCTTTACTTTGTATTATCAACCTAAACAAATATTTGAAAGATGGAACAACAACCAAAAACACCCCCAACCGCATCTGGCTATACCTATGCCGGAAACACACAATCAGGCCAATGCCAATGTGGCGGACACTGTGAATGCAAAACAAATCCGGACCACGAATGCGGTTGTGGTGGGACATGCGACTGTAAGTAATAAACAATGCTTTCTATCTTTGGGTTTTTGAAGGAAGTGAAGTTGCCTAAAGAGAAACCCCGGCAGGAAAAGTCCTGTCGGGGTTTTTGTTTGGGGCTGGTGAATTGGTTACTGGTTGGTCAGCTGACTGAGGTGTGAGGTGGAGGGGGGATTGGTTGCTGGATGCTGGTTGCTAGTAGCCAGCAACCAGCAACCAGCAACCAATTAACCAATTGACCATTTAACCAATTGACC
>JAWOCV010000172.1:0-9531 GCA_046483585.1 Marinilabilia sp. | reverse complement strand
TACCTCTTCAATCCTTGTCTCAGCCCCCATATTACTCATCACATCTTCGTATGAAATAGAAGTTGTAAACTCATCCTCAGTATCTGCAGAATAAGCTGTAATCTCCCCGTTCTTGATTCCTTCCATCAAAAGATCAATAAGGCTGAGCCGGTCATCCATGGGCGTTGTAGGGTAATATAACGGGAGATTCATTTTTTCGCGCAAATCAATAATACGCCAAACCCGCTTGGCCCACATCACATCAGCTTCACGAATACTGGGATATGGAACAGGTTCACGGTTTATAACATGCTGCTTTTCAAACAAGCCATCAATCACTTCCTCCTGTGCCTGAGTTTGCAAAGCACCCATCATAGCGAAGGCACAGGTCAAAACAAATAAAAGGAGCTGCTTTTTCATTGTATTATTTTTTTAGTATTTCTTACCAAATTAAAGGCAATTCATAAATTAATTCTTCTTTCCCAGGAATTGAAAACAAAAAACAAGGCATAACCTCATTCCCTTATCAAAATTTAATTTTTACCCCAGAGATCCGTAACTTAAACTTTCTTCCGGTATTAAACGATTACCTGAGAGTAAAACTGATCGATCCAAGATCACGGGTGCGTCCGTCGGGTCCCTGGGCTTGTATATTGCTGATAATAATATTACTGCCTTGTCCGGCCCCTTCGATCAGATCCATCTGCTCCTCGGTAAAGGTGGCTCCATCGGTTTCCTGTCTTCTCATGTATCCATCCCGCACGGTTGAAACCGTAAACCCTGTTACTCTAAAGCTCATATCAAATTCAAAATTTTCCATTTTAGCTATGACCGCGTTTTGGGCTGTTAACAATCCTTTGTCGATTGTTCCGCCCCGCGAACCGGCCACCGTGGCTACAGGGTCAGGAACACGCCTTATCCGGAATTCCTGGGAGCCCAGATTCTGTACTTCATCATTCACGGTAGCTCTTACCGACACAACAGACGTTCGACCGGCGCTTCCCCCTTCAGGAGAAACAAGGTATTGATCTCCTTCTTTTTCGAAGGTGGCATTGGTCACATCCACATCAATATTACGGCTCGGAATTCCGGGGACCGATACTTCCACCGGATTTTCCACCCCTTCGTAAAAAACATTCATTTTCGTTGGTGAAATCACGACATTGGGTTGGGCCACCTGATAAGACCCTGAAACATTGTGCCGCCGATAGCTACCGTCGGGACCCATAACGGCAATTTCCCCGCTCCACTCTTTATCGCCGGTAGAATTGGCAGGCCTTCGTAAAATCCCCCGTCCGTTTTCCACCGGTAGCTCCTCCCCATCAACGGTTACAACGGGAGGCTGAGTAGTATCTCTGGCCGCAAGCATGATCTCGGCATAGTATTCATCGCCCTTTATAATGTAATCGGACCGTGGAATAACCAGGGGCTCAATGCTGTTGAAAACAAAAGAACCCTCATCGATTTTTCCATATAAATATCTCACCAGCTCCGACTCCATGTTCCTTACTTCACTTTGTATCTGACTCATGAGAGCCAGTGTGGCAGACATGGGCAGATTTTCAAATTTTTCACTCTCCCACGATCTTTGAGAACCTTCTGATCCTTCAGGGTCCTGCGGGGTTAAAGTTCGTTCTATATTATTGAGCAGGGCTGTGTCCTGCTCATCCACTAAATCTTTTAACATGTCGCGGTAATGTTCCATATGGTCTTTAAGCTCCTCACTTCTTTGACCATTTTTCTCCGTGATCATTACCTGGGCTGCAACATCCTGGTTGTCAAGAGAAGTATAATCCGTCGGGGTGGCTTCTTCCCCATCAGCGGTCTGCACAATCAATGTTTTTATGTCCTGAATGTGCTGAAACAAACTATCAGCCTCTTCCTGTACGTTCAGTGCATCATTATACTGATCTCTTACTTTGGCCTCATTATTGGCATAAGCACTCTGAAACTCTGTATAAAGAAGACTGTTTTTCTTCTCCATCGAATCGATGGTTTTCCTGATGCTTTCATCAACAAGAATAAATGCATTCAGAAGTTCCCCGGAAACATTGAGAGCCAACATCGCCGTGAGAAAAAGATACATCATCCCGATCAACTTTTGTCTCGGCGTTTCAGGACAGTTTCCACCACTCATATCAAATCAAATCCTTTAGGTTAGTACTTCCTTCCCTTTTTTCCCTTTTCTCTTTTACTTTTGAGTGTTGCCTCCCATATTCATTGCACTCAGCATATTACCGTATATTGTATTCAGTTCACCGACGGTTTGATTCAGTTTTCCCATTTCTTCTTTATAGGCTTTTGTATCCTGAACGGATTGCCCCAGTTCATTATTAATATTTTCCATTTGACTGGTCACCTTTTTGGAGGCTTCCATCTGCTGGGAAAAACTCTTCAATTGCATTTCATAAACTGAATTTATGGCGGCCAATTGCTGATTGGCCTCATTCAGTTTTTGGCTGTACGTGTCGGCCGAGCTACTGATACTACCGGTTTTTTCGGACATGGCATGACTAAAATCATGGTATGAGGAGACAAGTTCCTTACCTGAATTTTCAATTTCTCTGACAATGTTATCCCCGGCGGTCGACATATTGTCAGCAAGTTTTTTTCCGCTTTGGGCCACATTCTGAGCAGCTTCGGTGTAACTTTTGCTGAGCGCTTCCGCATCATCAGCACTTTTTGCCTGCGAGTTGGCGAGTTTATTTACCGATTCGGAAGCCGCCTTCATACTTTGAAGATAACTCTCTGTGGCCAATGACGCATCGCTCAAATCTGCAAGCTGACCTGTGGTGGCAGAAAGTTTCCGAATGCCGTCATTCAGTTTTTCAACAACTTCGGGCTCCAGTGTGCCACTTTCAATAAGTGCAGCCAGATCACTCCCCCCACCACCTCCTCCGCCGCCGGAGGGACGGGATCCTCTTTCCTCTTTGGGTTCGAGCCCCACGAGTTCGGGATAAACAAGACTCCAGTCCGGCATTTCATGCGGTGGTTCAAAAGCCGAAAGGAAAAAAATAACAACCTCTGTCCCCATTCCTACCAAAAGCATAATGCCTGCTCCGGGGTAGTGCTGAATCTTAAACAAAGCGCCCATTAGCACAAGGGCTGCTCCCCATCCGTAAACTTTGGCCATTACCTTTTTGTAGGCAGGGCTTTGTACAAATTCCGAAAGACCCATAATTTATTCCTCTTTTCTTTTCCAGTCCTTAATTATTAGCTTCCAATATAATCTCTTACACAACGGAACCCAACATAGGATTTTGCTGAGTCCTGATATTCATATGTTCGCACCCCATTCTGAAGGAAGTATCCAATATCTTTCCAGGAACCTCCGCGAATGACTTTTCGCTTCATAACTTCAGGTTCATCGGGGCGTGCGTTGTATTTATAGGTTGGACTCATATCATGCATGAAACCGTAAGAGGATTCATCATAGGCACTTGAAGTCCATTCGGCCACATTCCCGGCCATATCATACAATCCGAAATCATTCGGTGCAAAACTGGCCACCGACATGGTATACATGCCCCCGTCATCTCCATAACGCCCACGTAAAGGTTTAAAATTGGCCAGAAAACACCCTTCATTATTACGTGTATAATAGCCGCCCCATGGGTATTTATTCTGATCGATACCGCCCCTGGCTGCATACTCCCATTCGGCTTCACTGGGTAAGCGATAATTCATAACCACTGGTTCACCCTTACTGCGAAGGTGGTTGTTAAGCAACTGAGTACGCCATATGGCAAATGCAGTGGCTTGTTTCCAGTTCACCCCAACGACAGGATATTCATCAAAACCGGGATGCCAGAAATATTTCTCCGTAAGGGGTTCATTAAAAGAATATGTAAAATCAGCAATCCAAACCAGGGTATCGGGGTAAACCATGACCTCATCGCTCATAATAAATGCGGAACGATCCTCTATATCCCGTTCTTCTCCGGTTTGGTCGTAAGCCACCCCTTCATACTCTCCGGTTTCAAAGTTGTATCTGTTGGTCTTTTTGGCTGCCTGCTTCAGATCTACCCATTGATAATCATATACCAGTTCGCGGGTATCGACCTCCTTTCTGCGAAAAAACCTTTCGTCTTCAGAAAGAAACATCTCATTGAGCACCTCAGCATATTCCTCATCATTCCAGTCGATCTCTTCCTCCCAATTCAGGTAAGGGGGATCAATGGGATTACCATACTGGTCCTCAGAAATAAGAAATTCTTCAAACTGTTCTCCGAGCATTCTGCGTGCAATGGAATCACGAACCCAGTGAACAAATTGTCGATATTCAGAATTGGTAATTTCTGTTTCATCCATCCAGAATGAAGGTACAGAAACTGTCCTTTTCTGAGAATTCATGGCATGGGCAGCGTCCTCATCGGCCGGGCCCATGTTGAAACTCCCCTGTGGGATAAAAACCATTCCATAGGGGTCCGGTTCATGAAAAGATGCTTTTCTGGACACTCCGACAAGCTCTCCGCCGCCGGATCCGCCACATCCGCTTAACACAGTGACTACGATGACACTCAGGGCAAGTACTTTCTTCATAGTATTTCGGATAATCTATAGTTCCTAAAATTATATTTTATAAAAATCTTACACTCTTATATCGCTTTTCCTGTTTATCCAGATTCAGATCAAAGGTATAACCAATGACCACTTCATGGGAACCATAACTGGAAGTTCTGGATAATTTTGAAGTGGTTATATCGTAACTGTAACCGGCTCTTATTCCGTTGGACAGTTCCATCCCGGCCAGTATAACGATGGCATCCTGATATCTGTAAGTCACCCCGGCCCAGTATTTACTACGAAAATGCAAATTCATGTTCAAGTCGGCCTGCCAGCTTCCTCCTCCCTGTCTTACAAAAAACGAGGGAGCAATATCAAAGTTACGTTCCTCAAAATCAATATTATAACCCCCTGTCAGAAATAAAGTGCGGTGTACATATACGTAAAAATCCTCCTGAAAGTTTGGTTTTGGCGAAAATAAATGTTGTATACCAACTCCTCCATACCATTCGGAGGCCTGATAAAAAGCACCAACTCCAAAGTCTGGTGTATATCCGCTCACCTTTTCGTTGGGAACCAGTGGGTCGTCCTCCTCATGAAAATCACTTTCGGGTATATAAGTGGACGTTCCATCAAATGTCTGGCTGATGACTCCGGTAGAAATGCCCACCCCCAACTCGCCTTCCCCAAGCATATAGCGTCTTGCCAATGATGCTCTGATCATCAAATTATTAAAAAATCCAATATCATCATTCATCACTTCAAGCCCCACACCCATATTTTTCTCAAAGATTTTAAGCGCCGCATCAGCTCCTGCTACCGTTGTAACGGGAGCCCCTTCCAGGCCGGTCCATTGATTTCTGTTTGCCAGAACCACATTCATCCGGCCACTGTTCCCGGCATATCCGGGATTACCCATAAGCGGGTTGAACATATTCTGACTGAACATAGGGTCGAATTGCCCATATACCCCGGAAGACATGCAAAATAAAAGAAAAAAAACAAAACTCCTGCTTTTTCTTTTGTTAAAAATAGGGCAAATGCCATATTTTACAATAAGTTGCAAATCATTAATCCGGCTAACAAACAGAAGCTTGCAACAAAAAAAAGACCGTACATATTTTTTCCAAAAAGCTAAGCACATATACTACATTTGGCCGGTAAAGGTTTCGTTTTCCTGTTACAAACTGTCAATCTTTGTGATCTTCTCCCTGAAAATCTTTGGTTTTATGATAATATCTCCACCAAACGGGCGGAATATCTTTTCCTAAAGCGATTTCATAATCACTTGCATGACAGGCCACTATTTTAACCCCTGAATACCACGGAACTTCCAGCCACCATCGATCATTTGCCGGATTGTAAAAAAAATGAAGATTTTCGTCATATTCATCTAAATAAACAACATTATATTGATAATCTTCGACAGATATCCATGGATCATCCCCCCACCTGGCCGCCATTCCTTCCAGGGCATGCCAAATCATAAGCGCTCCCTGGGAAGCTTCGTCCTCACCCCCGTTTTCATGAGGCACAGGAACATTAAACAATCCGATTGTCCGCATCCGTTCGCCTGCACCTGCATACCAGAAAAGCCGGCATGCTTCGGCCCCGGAAAATCCATATGGTTTTAATCCCCCGCCGGGGGCGTATTGTCCTTCTATGCAGGTAAAATCGAAGCTCAATACCGAAGCGTCACGCAAAACAACTTCCGTACCACCGATCTGATCTCCCCTGACATCCTTCAACCGGTAAACAGGAAAATAATGATCGATCATGTATTGTTCCTGCCGGGGTGAAAGATAATAATACTGCGCTCCCAAAATGGCAACCTCGTCAATTTTATCGTCCAGATCTTCCACCAATCTGTTGATGAATGCCATAGCTGAAAAGTCGTCGCCCTCCGGAGCGATATCCAAAAAAGCGTCAGCAATGGCTACATTCAAACGGTTATCGTTCTTTTTAAACCACTGACAAACAGGAACGGTCAAATCTTGTGATCCTCCTAATACAATAACAAAAATGCCCCTTCCGGTCAAATATTCAACAACTTCCTCCGTGGCCTGGTAACGATCATTAAGAGAATTCCCTCTCACATCCCCCAAATCAGCTATGCGTGCACGGCCGGATACCTTACGGAGCCCGTATAACCAATACCTGATAACAGCAGGCGCTCCGGCCGGGGTATGATCAGGTGCGTTTCTTGCTTCCGGAATCCCAACAACAGCTACCTCCATTTCAACTTCACGAAACCAGTTTTGGTCTCCATCGAAAAAACGAACTTCCTCCCCAAGCGATTCCGCCCTGATGATGCCAGGCCAATGATGCCAGGTTTTTTTAGCCGGTTCCAGGTAGTGATGTAACTCCACAACGCTCATTTTCTAATTTATGCTGACCAGGCTAAAACCCGCCAACATTCAATTCAGGTTTTCTTTTTGCTCTTTGGGGTCTTTTCTCGGGCGCTGGTTGAGGTGGATGTTTTCTTTTTTGTGGTTTTGGTTCCTTTTCCGGCACTTTTCGTGCTTTTCGTACCTTTCGTTTTTTTGGTCTTATCCCCTTCCCCGATGATCTTCAAGCAATCCTCATAGGTCAATGAGGCGGCATCTTTATCTTTCGGTATTTTATAATTCTTCTTTTTATAGCTGATATAGGGACCCCATCTTCCGTTCAGCACGATAAGATCGCTGTCCTCACTAAACGTTTGTATGGTTTTTTTATTGTCTCTTTCCCGTTTTTCTTCGATCAGTTCAATGGCCCGGTCCAGTTTGATGGTCATGGGATCGTCTACTCCCTTTTTCAGGGATGCAAATTTGCCGTCATGCCGGACGTATGGTCCAAAGCGGCCGATTCCCACAACCACCTTTTTATCTTCGTAAGTTCCGAGATCGCGGGGCAGCTCCAGGAGCTTGAGTGCTTCTTCGAGTGTGATGGTTTCGATATGTTGTTCCCGGGTCAGGGGAGCATAGCGTGGTTTTTCCTCGTCATCTGAACGACCAAGCTGAACCATGGGACCAAACCGGCCGATACGAACACTTACCGGTTTACCGGTCTTCGGATCGGTTCCTAAAACGCGTTCACCGGTATTGCGTTCCGATTTTTCAAGAGTTTCCTCTACCTGTTTGTGAAAGGGTTTGTAAAATTCATCGATGGCTTTGTGCCACTCCACATTCCCCATAGCTATTTCGTCGAATTCGTGCTCTACTTTGGCTGTAAAATCGTAGCTCACAATGTTGGGGAAATATTTGATCAGAAAGTCATTGACCACCATGGCTATATCGGTGGGAAACAATTTATTGCGCTCGGCATTGGCTGTTTCGGTCTTTTCTTCCTGCCTGACTTCCCCGTCCTGAAGCCACAACATTTGGTAAGGCCTTGGGGTTCCGGGGCGGTCTTCTTTAACCACATAGCCGCGCTGCTGTATGGTGCTGATGGTTGGCGCATAAGTAGAAGGCCGTCCGATGCCCAATTCCTCAAGCTTTCTTACAAGGCTTGCCTCGGAGTAACGGGCCGGCTTTTGGGTAAATCGTTGCCTGGCTTCAAGTTTTTTAAGCTCAAGCACCTCATTTTCTTTCAGAGGAGGCAGGAATGAGGCCGATTCCTCGTCTTCCTCCTGGTCGGTGGATTCGATATACATCCTAAGAAAGCCGTCGAATTTGACGACTTCGCCGTTGGCAACGAAATGATGCTTTTGCCCTCCTGCATCGATGGTAACCGTGGTCTTTTCGATCTGAGCATCGCTCATCTGAGAAGCCATTGTTCTTTTGTATATCAGGTCGTAAAGTCTTTTCTCAGCCGCAGAGCCGCCCACAGTAGCTTTTTCGGGAGAGGTTGGTCTGATGGCCTCATGGGCTTCCTGGGCACCTTTAGATTTGGTTTTATATTGACGGACTTTCAGGTATTTTTCCCCCATTTCGGATTTGATGGCGGAGATCAGAGAATTGACAGCCGATTTGGCCAGATTCACTGAATCGGTCCGCATATAGGTGATCTTACCGGCTTCATAAAGTTTCTGGGCCACAGACATGGTTTGCCCCACACTGAAACCAAGTTTGCGGGCGGCCTCCTGCTGAAGTGTGGAAGTCGTAAATGGCGGAGCCGGTGATTTTGAAGACGGTTTTTTGGTGACGCGGGTGACTCTGAACTCTGCATCAACACATCCGGTCAAAAATTCACGGGCTTCTTCGGCGGTTTTAAAACGATGATTCAATTCCGCCCTGAACTCATTCCTTTTTCCGTTTTCATCAACAACAATGAAAACAGCGGTCACTTTAAACGATGGCTCGGGTTTAAATTCGAATACCTCCCGTTCTCTTTCCACGAGCAGACGAACAGCCACAGACTGAACCCGTCCGGCCGACAGTGAGGGTTTCACTTTTTTCCAGAGCACCGGTGAAAGTTCAAATCCCACCAACCGGTCCAGCACACGTCTGGCCTGCTGGGCGTTAACAAGATTCCGGTCGATCCCCCGGGGCACTTCAATGGCCCTTTGTATGGCATCTTTGGTGATCTCATGAAAAACAATCCGCCGGGTTTTTTCTTCCGTCAAACCGAGTACTTCACTCAAATGCCAGGCGATGGCCTCTCCCTCACGGTCTTCATCGGATGCGAGCCAGACGGTTTTGGCATCTTTGGACAAGGACTTCAATTCTTTAACGACTTCCTTTTTGTCATCAGAAACAACATATTGCGGTTGATAATGATTCTCCAGGTCTATGCCAAAATCTTTTTTAGCCAGATCCCGGATGTGTCCGAAACTGGATTTGACGTGAAAATCCTTTCCAAGAAATTTTTCTATGGTTTTAGCCTTAGCGGGCGACTCCACAATAACCAGGTTCTCTTCGTTTGCCTTCTCTTTTTTCGCCATCTTTTCTGTTTTGATTATTTTGCCCTTAGGCACATTCATTTTGGGGGTCAAATTTATAAAATATTGTTAACAGCAATCAAATGAATTTATACAGGAAAGTTTTCACTCTCTTTAAAAAAAACTCCAATATGCAATGATAATCAACTGATTCAACTCCATGAACATCATCCAAAAAAGTTGAA
>JAWOCV010000106.1:0-3428 GCA_046483585.1 Marinilabilia sp. | reverse complement strand
TTTCAGTCTGGAACTGGCCCGTATTTACCAGTATATCTACCAGGAAACCAATAAAAATTTCAGCATCGTACACAACATCGACGGCTATGATGAAGTTTCTCTGACAGATGCATTTAAGATGATCTCCAACAAAGGAGAGAAACTGCTTACCCCGGAAGAATTAGGGTTTCCCGACAACAAACCCGAAGACATCCATGGAGGGAACACAGTTGAAGAATCGGCCGGCATTTTTAAAGAAGTTTTGACCGGAAACGGGACCAATGCCCAAAACAATACCGTCCTGGCCAATGCCGCACTGGCCATCAACACCATCGACCCTGTTCTTTCGTTCAACCAGAGCCTTGAAAAAGCTGTAAACTCGCTCAAAGGGGGCAAGGCTGCCAAAGCTCTGGAAGTACTATTGGAGATATAAGTAAATCATCATCCCGTTGATGTGGAAAACAATGCGCAATGATAAAGTGCTAATCAGCTAAAACTATGAACATCCTTGATAAAATTGTGGCCCGGAAAAAGGAAGAAGTCCGAACCGCCAAAGAAAAAATTTCCGTCAAAGAACTGCAATATTACAGGCACTTCCAGGCACCCGTGGTCTCATTGAAGCAAAGGCTCCTCGACAATGAGGAGTTCCCCGTTATCGCGGAATTCAAGCGCCGCTCCCCTTCAAAAGGAGACATTCATGCCGGGGCTTCCGTAAAGGACATTATCCCTGGATACGCTGCAGCGGGCGCGTCAGGGATCTCCATACTCACCGACAATCACTTTTTTGGCGGAAGTAACGATGACCTGAGTACAGCCCGCGATCTTACAAATGTCCCCATCATACGGAAAGAGTTCATCATCGACCCCTATCAGGTTTATGAGGCCAGGGCCATCGGGGCCTGTACCATATTGTTAATCGCATCGATACTGGAAAAAAACCAGGCCCGGGAACTTGCCGCCCTGGCCAATTACCTTGGCATGGAAGTGCTGATGGAACTTCATGATGCAAACGAAACTGACAAGCTCAACATTTATGTGGACATGGTTGGTGTCAACAACCGGAATCTGAAAACCTTTGAGGTCAACCTGCAGAACGCGGCAGAACTGGCATCATCTCTTCCTCCCGGGATGTTACCCGTAGCCGAAAGCGGCATTCATTCGGCCCGGGATTTGTTGTACCTCAAAGAAGCAGGCTTCAAAGGGTTTCTCATGGGCGAATATTTTATGAAGCAGGAAGATCCGGCACGGGGTTGTAAGGATCTCAAAAATGAGCTTCTGCAAATGTATGCATTACGTAACAACGCAGATTAACGCCTTCTTATGGACGACAGGATAAGAATAAAAGTATGTGGCATGCGTCAAACCCGGAACATCAAAGAACTGGTTGAGCTCATGCCCGATTATATCGGATTTATTTTCTACCCGAAATCTCCAAGGTTCGCGGGTAAAATACTTGACGCAGCCATTACAGCTGATATTCCTGAAACAATCAAAAAAACAGGCGTATTTGTTAATGCCCCCACCCAAACCATTGATGAAACAGGAATAAAATATCATCTGAACGCGGTCCAGTTGCATGGACAGGAAACACCGGCCCAATGCCGGGAACTGAGAAACCGGGGCTATGAAGTGATCAAAACATTCAGCATAAAAGAGAAAGCCGATATTGGTCAAACCAAAACTTATGCCGAATTTTGCGATTACTTCCTTTTTGATACGCCCACCCTCAAATACGGAGGAAGCGGGAATAAGTTCGACTGGTCAGTGCTTGAAGGAACGTCTATCGAACGACCATTTTTCCTGGGTGGGGGAATTGAAGAAAACGACGCCATGGCCCTGATCAACGAATGTCCGCAAAGACCTTACGCCATAGATATCAACAGCCGGTTTGAGACAACTCCCGGAGAAAAGGACATAGCATCCGTCGGCCGTTTTATGAACTCCATAAAGAATGAAAACCGGTTGTTCTGATTCCGTAACATCAGGAATTTTCACTCCCCCTGCAAAATCATAATAAAAGAGAAAACGCAATATTACAGACAAACAAGTGAACCCATGTCAACAACATTTCATCCCGATGAGCGGGGATTTTACGGCCCTTATGGAGGAGCCTATGTACCGGAGATGCTCATCCCTAACATCGAAAATCTTCGTGAAAATTATCTGAAGATCATCAATTCGGAATCGTTCCGTAAAGAATTCATTTCATTACTGGAAGATTATGCCGGACGCCCGTCTCCCCTGTTTTTGGCCGGCCGGCTGTCGGAGCAATATGGCTGCAACATCTGGCTAAAAAGGGAAGACCTGAACCACACCGGCAGTCACAAGATCAACAATACCATCGGGCAAATACTCCTGGCCCGCGAAATGGGGAAGAAAAGGATTATAGCCGAAACCGGGGCCGGTCAGCACGGGGTTGCCACAGCCACCGTTTGTGCGCTTCTGGGACTCAATTGCGTGGTATATATGGGTGAAACCGACATCAAACGTCAGGCACCCAATGTAGCAAGAATGAAAATGCTCGGTGCAGAGGTTAAAACAGCCATGTCAGGAAGTCGCACACTTAAGGATGCCACCAACGAAGCTTTACGCGACTGGATCGCCAATCCCCTCGACACTTTTTATCTCATTGGTTCCGTCGTAGGCCCCCATCCCTACCCTGATCTTGTGACCCGGCTGCAATCGGTCATAAGCGCCGAAACCCATTGGCAATTAAGAAATAAGACCGACAATTCCGAGCCCGATTATGTGGTGGCTTGTGTCGGGGGAGGATCCAATGCTGCCGGCGCTTTTTACCATTATCTGGACAGTCCGGAAGTGAAGCTGATCGGTGCCGAAGCCTCAGGAGAAGGACTTTCCTCAGGAAAAACAGCCGCTTCCATAGCTCTTGGTGAAACAGGCATCATACACGGAAGTATGACATACCTGATGCAGACAGATGACGGTCAAATCACCGAACCTTACAGCATATCGGCCGGACTCGACTATCCGGGCATCGGGCCCCTGCATGCCTGGCTAAACCATACAGGCCGGGCCAAATACCTTTCGGTAACCGATCAGGAAGCCCTGGATGCAGCCCTGCTGCTGACCCGGAAGGAAGGGATCATCCCCGCCCTGGAATCGGCCCATGCACTGGCCGCCCTTGAGAAACTCGATTTGAAGTACAGCGACAATGTTATCGTAACCATATCGGGGCGGGGCGACAAGGATATGGACACCTACATGGACCGGCTTAACCTGGTATAACAAAAGCAATCATTCTATGAACAAACTCAATACACACATAAAAAGAAAGAACAACCTGTTATCGGTCTATTTCACGGCAGGTTTTCCCGAACTTGAAAGCACCATCCCGGTGTTGAAAGCTCTTGAAGCAGGCGGCACAGATTTCGTAGAAATCGGAATGCCCTATTCCGATCCTCTTGCCGACGGCCCCGTTATTCAAAACA